>CAKRWX010000037.1 GCA_934418055.1 uncultured Lachnospiraceae bacterium | reverse complement strand
AGCCATGCCACTCCAAGGGATGTCAGCAGTACCTTTGCAGTGGTTGGAAGCGGTCCCAGGTCCTTTGCCCCATTTTGGCCGCTGGTGGTCTCCATATGCTCATCCAGATGATAGAGCGCGGTCACATCGTCAAATAATTTCTCCATATATGCTTCATCCACCGTTTCCTTCCGCCGGACGGATTTGACGGTATTTTCAATTAACTGGCCGGCTGCATTTCTTAAAGAAGTGGAGCCGTTGAAAACCGGAGTCACAAAGGTGTCCGCCGCATGGTCTAACAACAGCCTGGACGCTTTGATCTTTACATCATAATAAGTATCATTGTCTTCCCCGGCCCTGGATAAATAATCCTGGTATTCGGCGCTTGTCTGAGCCTTTAAGGTGACAGGAACGTAGCCCTCTGTCTGGGAGTAGGCGATCTGTACGTCATTGGACAGCAGATACTGGGTAAAGAGCCAGGACGCTAACACCTCCTGGGGATCATTTTTATTGAAGATACAGATGGAAGGACCCTGGGAGATCATCTGTGGGTGTTCCGGGTCAAACTGCGGAACGGCCATGACCTCTGTTGTAAAATCAATAAATGCGTCAGCGCTGATGTCAGACAGCGGCGCATGGCTTCCCATCCAGGTGGAACCGGCGGTGGAGTCGATGGCAAAGACACACTGACCTGCATTTAAGAAGTTGGCCGGATAGCTGGAGATCTTAAAGGTGGAAAATGCCCCGGTTTTGGCGTGATCCGCAATGGTGTAAAGCAGATCCCTGGTGGTATCATTAAAAATCTGGATATTGCCATTTTCATCGGAATACCCGGCATGCTTCTGCTTTAGCATCTGGATCATCATGTTGTCCGTGGATTTGTAAATGAATGGGATCATGACCTTCTGGCCATTTAAGGTGTAAACGCCGTTTCCATCCTTTTTTGCGGCGGCCTCTGACACTTCCCATAGAAAATCCCAGGTCAGAGTGTCTGGAATGGTATAGCCCAGCTTTTCCACCAGATCCCGGTTGATATAGCAGGCTTCCGTGGAGCGCATGTAAGGAACGGCGTAGTAGGTGCCGTCAAAAGAGCATTCATCCAGAAATTGTGGGATGATCTCTTCTCTGGTCGGTGAATCAAAGGCAATTTCGCTGCCGCCAAGTCCAAAACGGCTGTCTGCAAATAAATCATTTAACGGAACCACCACCTGATCACCCGTCAGATAGGTGGCAATATGATCCGGATACGTGATACAGACATTAGGGGTTGTTCCGGTGGAAATGTTGGTGATCACATCGTTATAGATCTTTCCATAGTCTGTATACAACCGTAGATTTACGGTGATGTTGGGGTAAATGGCCTCAAAGTCTTCAATGGCTTTCTTGTAAATATCGGTCTGCCGTTTATTCGTATCATTTTTTGCCCAGAAGGTGATCTCGTAATTGCGGTTCGTTTCAAACGTTTCCGGAACAGAAAAGGTTTCCGCCTGCTGTCTTGCGCCATGGCAGCCGGAGAGGGTCAGAGATGCACCAGCGGCTGCAAGGCACATAGAAAGGCACATGGCAGAACGATGCTTGCGCGGGTGATTGCGATGGTTCGCAGAAGCATCAGAACCGGATCGCGCTCCAGATGCCTCCAGGTGCTGTAATCGTTTCATAAATTCCATCATCCTTTGATACCTCCCTGTGACACGCCGGCCATGATCTTTTTCCGGAACAGGAAAAACAGCAGGATCAATGGCAGGGAAATCACCACAACTGCTGCCATCATAGCCGGGATATTTTCGCGGCCAAAGCCATTTTCCCGGATCTCCTGGATACCGTTGGATACCAGGAAATAAGCGGGATCGTCGGTGATCAGACGCGGCCATGCGTAGGAATTCCAGCACTCGATGACTTTTAAAATGGTCACGGTGATCAGGGTCGGACGGCAGATGGGGAGCATGACCTTCCATAAGTATTTCAGATCAGAGGTTCCGTCCACCTTGGCGGCCCGGTAAAGTTCATCGGGAACCTGTTCAAAATTTTCTTTCAATAAATAGATGTAAAACACGGAAGTGACCGACGGCAGTACCAGTCCCGCGAAGGTGTTGCGCAGCTTCAGATTGGTGATGGTGGCAAAGTTGGTGATGATGACTAACTCTGTCGGGATCATCATCAGGGACAAAAACAGGGTAAATACCAGGTCCTTTCCACGGAAATTCAGTCTGGCAAAGGCATAGGCGGCTAATGTGATCACAAAAAGCATCAACGCTGTGGTGATCACGGTAAAGATCAGGGTATTCAGAAGATATCCCATCAGCGGAACCGCTGTAAATGCGTTGCGGTAATTCTCAAGGGTCGGCGCCAGCGTGAAAAATGAAGGCGTGTGTTCTGCGTTGTAGGCGCCATAATCCTTCAGGGATGTCAGCACCATCCAGTAAAATGGAAACAGGACGATCACCGCCCATATGGTCAGAAGAAGGTAGGTCACTGCCTTTTTCACAGCTGCAAAGGTGCTTTTGGGGTCTTTTTTACGATGCTGTTCCATTTCCTACTCCTTTCTTCCGTGACCGGCGTAAGACCGGCTGACCATCAGGTTGATGCAGGTAATGGTCAGGACAATGATAAATAAAATGACGGCGGCAGCGGAAGCGTAGGATGGGAATCCACCGCTGTTGCCATAAAGCATATCGTAGATGTAGCCGACGATGGTGTTCATACCGGCGGCATTTAAATCAGTTCCGAACAGAGCCACCACATCGCTGTAGGCCTTAAAGGCGCCGATAAATCCGGTGATCAC
Source organism: uncultured Lachnospiraceae bacterium (assembly GCA_934418055.1). GTDB lineage: Bacteria > Bacillota > Clostridia > Lachnospirales > Lachnospiraceae > UBA3402. Next base: position 10,526 of record CAKRWX010000037.1, on the reverse strand, counting down.
CAGATAGAAGATCATCGGGGAGATCATCGGCAGGGTGATCCGCAGGAAAATGCGAAATGCGGAGGTACCGTCCACTTTGGCTGCCTTGTAGTAGTCCTGGTTGACGGAGGCTAAAGCACTGGTGAGGATCAGAATCTTAAACGGCATGACCACCCAGATGGTATAAATGCACAAAACCGTCATTTTCGCCCAGTAAGGACCGGAGATAAAGTCCACGGAGTTACCGCCAGACCACTGGATCAGCAGGTTGATCAGTCCGTCCGTATACTCGGTTTTCTGGAACAGTACCATAAAGACCAGACCGACTGCCAGAGTGTTGGTCACGTAGGGCAGAAAATAGATGGTCTGGTAAAGGTCTCTCAAAGGACGGATGGAGCTTAAGCCCAGAGAGATCAAAAGCGCCAGCAGAGTGGAGACAGGAACCGTGATGATCACCAGGATAAAGGTGTTTTTTACCGCCTGCAGAAAATAGGTGTCATGCAGCACATAGGAATAGTTGTAAAGTCCTGCACCGAAGTAGCTCTGGGAAGCAAAATTATAACCCTCTTCCGCAGAATATACGAATACATCGATCAACGGATAGACCATAAAAGCGCCTAAAAACAGCAGGGCCGGCAGCAGATACAGCCAGGCCTTTGAATTGTGTTTATTCATAGGAATTCACCTCATGGTTGGTGGAGAATGGAATCCGTTCTCCGGTTTCTGCCTGGAATAAATGCACTTTTCCTGGTTTTAAGGAGAAGCTTACAGTCCTGGCGCCTGGATCTGGGAGTCGGTCCGTGTTGGTGATGGCACGGATCACCGGGTTTTCACAGTCTGGATGGGAGGCGGTGATGCTGGTGTCACGTCCCATGACTTCGATCCGGTTCATATGGCAGGAGAGAGGACCGTCTGGACGGTAGATAAGTCCCTCTGGCCGGATGCCTGCGGTCACTTCCTGATCAGAAACTCCTGGAGTGGCAAGAACTGCGTTCTTTCCAATAAAAAGAGTCTGATCCTTGACAAAGCCGTGGAAGACATTGATCGGTGGTGTGCCTAAAAATTTGGCTACGAATAAATTGGAGGGGAAATCATAGACATCCTGAGGCTTTCCCAGCTGCTGCAGAATCCCATCCTTCATCACGGCGATCAGGTCACAGATGCTCATGGCCTCTTCCTGGTCATGGGTGACAAAAATGGTAGTGATCTTTGTCTCCCTCTGGATCCGGCGGATCTCTTCACGGGTCTGGAGACGGAGTCTGGCGTCTAAGTTGGACAGCGGCTCGTCTAAAAGCAGGACGTGGGGCATTTTCACCAATGCCCTGGCGATGGCGACACGCTGCTGCTGGCCGCCGGACAATTCACTGGGACGGCGCTCCATCAGCTCGTCAATCTGAACCAGCTTTGCTGCTTCATCCACCCGGCGCTTCAATTCCTCTTTTGTTAATTTATCTTTTCCCTTTAAATTTTCCAATGGAAACTGGATGTTCTGGCGGACCGTCAGGTGAGGATACAGGGCGTAATTCTGGAACACCATGCCCACGCCCCGGTGTTCCGGCTCTAAGGCAGTCACATCCCGGTCTCCGAAGAAAATGGTTCCTTCCGTGGCTTTTTCCAGTCCGCAGATCAGATTCAGCGTGGTGCTCTTTCCACAGCCGGATGGACCGAGAAGCCCCACTAATTTACCATCCGGGATTTCCAGGGTCAGATCGTTGACCGCAGTGATCTCACCCCGCGTTTTTTTATTGCGGTCAGGGAACCGTTTTGTCAGGTTCCGAAGCAGTATTTTCATAATGATTTCCTCCAATACATTCGGTGCGCCAGTAAATGATACCGCGAAGGCGGTCTGACGCAGACGGAGAATCCGATAAGCAGGATTCATTTTACTAAGAAGAGTATAGCGGACTTTCCTCAATAACGCAATGATTTCACGACCCGAAAACGTTCAAAAAGAATGAAAAAGAATCAACAAACTGTTGAAATAAAATTGACAAATAGTTGAAATACTGCTATACTCACTTTAACGCATAAAAAGGTTGAATTAATAAAATAAAAATGAGATCAAGAGGACAGAAAAGGACTTCGTAATGACAAAAAAAGAAGCGTTTGATTTCCTGGACCGGATGGCGAGAGGGATTGCCGTCATGTTCGGAGAACAATGTGAAACCATTGTCCACGAGATGGATGGACAGAAGGTGAAGAACCTGGCGATCTATAACGGACATGTATCTGGAAGGACTACAGGATCCACGTTGAGTATTTATGGAAGGGATACCATGATGGATGAGGAAGATCCGAAAGTGAATCTGGATCTGGACTATGTGAACCAGATGGTGATCACTCCTTCAGGAAAGACCATGAAGTCCTCCACGTTTCATTTCCGGGGAGAGGATTATCATTTTGCTTTGGGTATCAACTATGATATCTCAGTGATGAGCCAGATGAGCCGGATCATGGACGGGCTGCTGCGGACGGATGCCACCCTGCAGACCTCCCTGTTCGGTACGGGAAACAGCATGGAAGAGGTGTTTGAGTCCTGCAGCGAGATGGTGAAGAGACCATTTTCCCAGATGCAGAAGGCAGACCGGCTGACCTTGGTCAGTATTTTAAAAGAAAAGGGATTTTTCCAGATGCAGCGCAGCGTTCCTTACGCGGCAGAGCGTCTGGGAGTTACAAAATATACGATTTATAATTACTTAAATGAATTAGGCGGCGTATAAAGCCAGGAGGGGTTACGGATGAAAATCGTAGAGGCGCAGGAAGCCAGAGAGAAGCTGACCATGCCGGTCTGCATTGATCTGATGCGTACTGCATTAAAGGAACTGGAGGAAGGGAACTGGACACAGCCGGTCCGCTCCATTGCGGTACTTCCGGGCGGAGAAAAATTTGGATTTATGCCAGCCTGGTTAAAGGACAGTTACGGTGCAAAGGTGCTGGTAGCATGTCCACAGAATGCCGGGACTGCTTACCCATCCCACATTGGTTATGTGATGATGTTTGACGGTGCCCACGGGGAGGTCATGGGACTGGCAGACGCTTCCGTGATCACAGAGGTCCGGACCGGCGCCGTATCCGGAGTGGCTACAGATCTGCTGGCAAGAAAAGACGCCCACCATCTGGCGGTGATCGGCACCGGAGCCCAGGGACGTTCCCATCTGGCAGCCATGATGGAGGTACGGGACATCCAGAAGGTCACCGTTTATGACCAGAGAAGAGAGGCTGCAAAGAAGTATCAGAAGGAGATGGAAGAGAAGTACAAGGTTCCAGTGATGGTGTGTGACAGTGTGGAAGAGGCTGTAAAAGGAGCCGAGATCATCTGTACCGTAACGCCAAGTAAGGAGCCATATCTGAAAGCAGAGTGGATCGCCCCGGGAGCCCATATCAATGCGGTGGGCGCTTTTACACCGAACACCAGGGAGATCGAAAGCAGTCTGATGGCAAAAGCGAAGCTTTACGCTGATCAGGTGGAAGCTATGAAGAAGGAATGTGGAGAGTACTTGATCCCGAAGGATGAGGGACTTTTCGGGGAAGAACATATCACAGGTTCCATCGGCGGGATTTTAGCCGGAAAAGTACCTGGAAGAGAAAACGACACAGAGATTACCCTGTTTGATGCATTGGGACTGGCAGTAGAGGATGTAGCATGCGGCCGTTTCCTTTGCAGAGAATAAGACATAAAATCAAAGAGGAGAAAAGAATATGAAAAAAAGAGCACTTGCGCTGGCATTAGCCGGGGCCATGACAGCTTCTCTGACTGCATGCGGGACTTATCAGAACAGCGGCACAGAGACCACCAAAGCAGCAGAGACAACAACGGGAGCAGCAGGAGAGACAACTGCAGCAGGAGAGACTGCATCTGAGGGAGAAGTAAGCCAGGATTTCACCATGGCATATAACGGGATCGTTACGTTAAACCCGATCATGAGCCAGTCTTCCAACGATGTGAACGTCTTTTATCTGACCCAGATCCAGTTAGTGCGTTACTATGGGGATGAAGTCCAGTGTGACGCAGCAGAAACGTATGATGTGAATGATGACTGCACAGTTTACACCTTCCATCTGCGTGACGGTTTAAAATGGTCCGACGGCGTTGATCTGACAGCGAAGGATTTTGAGTATGCAGCATACTGCTTACTGGCTCCTGAGATGGGAAGCCCGGCAGCTAACAGCTGGTATGCCATCAAGAACGCAAAACAGTTTAACAATGGAGAAGTAACGGACTGGTCTGAGGTTGGTGTGAAAGCGTTGGATGATAAGACCTTAGAGATCACTATGGATCATCCGTTAAATACCTTTGATAAGACCATTGCAGTAAAAGGCTTATACCCACTGCGTCAGGACTTTGTCGAGAAGGTCGGCAGTGATAAATTAGGTTCTTCCGTAGATACCATGCTTTACTCTGGCCCATACACCATCACAGACTGGGTACTGGACAGCAGCATGGAGTTAAAGAAAAATGATCTGTACTGGGATGCCGAGAACTCTTTCCCAACAGAGAATCTGCATTTCGTAGAGGTTGATGACGCCAATACGAAAGTGGCGATGTTTGAAAATGGTGAGATCGACGCCATCGAGCAGGTTTCCAGCCAGTATTTTGATCACCTGTCTGATTACCTGTACAGCTATACCGGCGGCGGGGTTATGTGGCTGTGGTTCAACCAGAAGGGTACCAGCGAGGAGACCTCCAAGCTGCTTAGCAACGGAAACTTCCGTCAGGCATTAAGCTATGGCTTTAACCGGAACGCAACCGTAGCAGCAGTAAACCGGATGCACAAACCATCCAACCGCCAGGTCGATTCCAATTTCGTTGGACCAAACGGCGGCAAATTTGTGGATGAGTATCCAGTGAATTCTGTACCATTAGATGGTGATGTAGAGCAGGCAAAGGCATATCTGGCAAAAGCCATGGAAGAATTAGGCTACAGCGATGTTTCTGAGCTTCCACAGTTAAGTCTGGTAACCTGGGATGCTTCTGAGCAGAAGCTTCTGTTAGAGACCATCATTGACCAGTGGAAACAGAATTTAGGTCTGACCAACATCCAGTTAAACCAGTACGTGATCGGTACTGCGATCGGAAGCTTCTATGATTTAAGCTATGATATCTTCTGCATCACATGGGAGACAGACGTACTTCCAACCGATGTGATGGAGTCCATGATGACCGGCGGCGAGTGCAACTATGGTATCTGGAGTGATCCGGAGTATGATAAGCTGGTAGAACAGGCAGTTCTGGAGATCGATCCTGTAAAACAGGCAGAATTGACCTCCCAGGCAGAGCAGATCTTCCTGGACGATGCAGGTATTGTACCGATCTTTGAGAACAGCAACACCAGCGCCGTACAGTCTTATGTAGAGGGCTTCCAGATGACCGCCATCAACAGTGGATATCAGTTCAACCATCTGGTCGTAAGAAAGTAAAAATCAGCTACGCAAAGGAAATGGGCGGCGAATAACCGCCCTTTTCGTAACTGTTTCGGTGCTTTTGCCGTTATGGTTCGTGCAGCAGGTGCATAGACCTGCAGAATAGATGGAGGAGGAAAACGTTGAAACAGTACATTTTGAAGAGACTGGTCATTTCTATTGTGACCATCTGGCTGATCGCTACCAGCAGTTTCTTTTTGCTTCGTGCGCTGCCAGGCAATCCATTTACCACCCAGCAGATGATGAGTCCGGAAATGTTAAGTAAAATGATGAGTTATTATGGCCTGGACCGTCCGCTGATGGAGCAGTATGTGACTTTTATGAAAAATCTTCTTCATGGTGATTTCGGATATTCCTTAAAATATGTAGGAAAATCCGTCAATGGCGTGATCGCCCAGACATTTCCGGTATCTGCCCAGTTAGGACTTCAGTCCTATGCCATCAGTTTCCCTGTGGGAATCCTGTTTGGTATTATTGCAGCCAGAAAACGAGGAAAAGCCATTGATTATACCTTAGTCGGCTTCTCTGTACTGGGTGTTTCTATCCCGGTATTTATCCTGGCGTCTTTGTTACAGTATGTGTTTGCAATCCGCCTTGGCTGGTTCCCGGTTGCCCAGTGGAAGAGCTTTGCCTATACCATTCTTCCGACACTGACTCTGGCCATCGGTTCGATCGCCGGAAAGACCAGGACGATGAGAACTTTGATGCTGGAAGTGATCTCTGAGGATTATGTAAAGACTGCAAAGGCCAAAGGACTTTCCTCCTTCCGCATTGTGTTAAATCATCAGATCCGTAATGCGATCATTCCTATGATCCCGTCTTTAGGGATGGAGATCGTGTCCATCCTGATGGGTTCGTTCGTAGTAGAGCAGATTTTTGCCATTCCCGGAATCGGCGCTTATTTTGTCAGCTCCGTACAGAGCCTGGATTACACCATGACCCTGGGACTGACCGTATTTTTTGGAACTTTTGTTGTTGGGGCCAATTTTATCATTGACTTGATCTATGGCCTGATCGATCCCCGTATCCGGGTTACAAAGTGAGGTGAGTATCATGGCAAATTCAGAAATGGAACTGTTCAATGATTCCGATTTTATCACCCTTCCCCAAGGGGAAAATAAGGGAGATGTGATGGTGCGGCCAAGCGTCAGCTACTGGAGCGATGTATGGCGCCGGATCCGCAGCGACAAGGTAGCCATGGTCAGCCTGGCTGTGATTACGATCATCGCCCTGATGGCGGTTTTTGCGCCGGTCCTCTGTCCTTATAAATATGAAACAACCGATCTTCTGGCAACGAACTTAGGACCATGCAGCGAACACTGGTTTGGCACAGATTCTCTGGGACGAGATCAGTGGGCCAGAGTCTGGATCGGTGCAAGGACCTCGCTTCTGATCGGTATCGGTGGCGCCATTGTTCCCCAGATCATCGGTATTTTCCTGGGAGGTATCTCCGGATATTTCGGAGGCTGGGTGGATATGCTGATCATGCGTATCATCGATATCGGTGTCTGCATCCCATCCCTGGTTTATGTGACGCTGATCATGCTGTGGCTGGGATCCGGTCCGGCTGCCATCGTCTTAGCCATCGCCATCACCGGCTGGATGGATTCCGGACGGGTAGTCCGCGGACGTATGCTTCAGTTTAAGAACCGGGAGTTCGTCCTGGCGGCAAAGACTCAGGGAGCATCTTCCCTGCGGATCATTTTCCGCCATATTTTACCGAATATTTTAGGACAGCAGGTAGTCAGCATTTCTTCTGCGATCCCAGGAGCAATCTTTTTGGAGGCATACCTTTCCTTTATCGGACTGGGAATCAAATCCCCTATGACTTCCTGGGGACAGTTATGTCAGATGGGAGCTTCCTTCTACCGTCTGTATCCGTATCAGCTGTTTATCCCGGGCGTTCTCATCAGCGTAACGATTTTAGCCTTCTATCTGTTTGGCAACTGCTTACGGGATGCGCTGGACCCACATTTACGGAACTGATCATACCGCGGGAGAAAGGAAGAAGAACACATGAGTGAACACTTGTTAGATGTACAGAATTTGCGGGTGTCCTTTGACACATATGCAGGAGAAGTGCAGGCAGTCCGCGGCGTCAGCTTCTATATCGACAAAGGGGAGACACTTGCGATTGTAGGCGAGTCTGGCTGTGGAAAATCGGTGTCCATCCAGACAGTGATGGGACTGCTGCCGATGCCTCCGGCCAGGATCAAAGAAGGCCATATTTATTATGAAGGAAAAGATTTAACCACATTGACGGATAAACAGATGGAAAGTTATCGTGGAAAGGAGTTTTCCATGATTTTCCAGGACTCTATGACAAGCTTAAACCCGACCATGCGGGTGGGCAAACAGATGGTGGAAGCAATCCTGGTCCATCAGAAGATCAGCCGGGAAGAGGCCAGGGAGCACGCCATCAGCCTCCTTGGAAAAGTAGGTCTGCCAGAACCGGAAAAGGTATTTAAACGGTATCCCCACACCATGTCCGGCGGTCAGCGTCAGCGTGTGATGATCGCCATGGCCATGGCCTGCAATCCGAAGATCTTATTTGCCGATGAGCCGACGACAGCCCTGGATGTGACCATGCAGGCGCAGATCCTGGATCTGATGAACAGCTTAAAAAAGGAAATGGGAACCTCCATTTTGCTGATCACCCACGATCTGGGGGTGGTGGCAAAGATGGCAGACCGGATCGCGGTCATGTATGCAGGAAAAGTGGTGGAATACGGCGATGCCAGACAGATTTTCTATAACCCATGTCATCCCTATACCTGGGGACTTTTGGGGGCAATGCCGAATCTGATCCAGGAAGTAAAGAGCGAGTTGTACGCCATTCCGGGTACTCCGCCAGATCTGTATGCACCGCCGAAGGGCTGTGCCTTTGCAGCCAGATGTCCATATGCCATGGGGGCCTGCCTGAAGGCAGATCCGCCGGAATATACCTGCTCCGACGGGCACATTTCCCGGTGCTGGCTGATGGATAAACGGGCGAAAGAAGTGACACCGCCGGACGGAGTCCCGACACTGCCAAGAGGAGGAAAAGAACATGAGTGAGAAGACGCTTCTGGAAGTGGAAGGACTGAAAAAATATTTCCAGGTGGGAAAAGGCCAGACTTTGAAGGCGGTCGATGACATTTCCTTCCAGATCAAGAAAGGCCAGACCTTAGGACTGGTTGGAGAGTCCGGTTGTGGAAAGACTACTGTGGGAAGAACCCTGCTGCGTATCTATGAGCCGGATGCAGGAAAAATCCTTTTTGACGGCAAGGATATCAGCCGGGTCAGCAAAAAGGAAGCCAAGGAGCTGACCAGGAGAATGCAGATGGTGTTCCAGGATCCATATGCGTCCCTGAATCCATTTTTTACGGTTGGAGAGATCGTGGAAGAGGGAATGAAGATCCACAAGATGTACCATAGCGAAACAGAGCGGATGGAGCGGGTTTATGAGCTTCTGGAGATGGTAGGTTTAAATAAAGACCATGCGAACCGTTTTCCACATGAGTTCTCCGGCGGCCAGCGCCAGAGGGTGGGAATTGCAAGAGCCCTGGCGTTAAATCCGGAATTTATTGTCTGTGATGAGCCGATCTCCGCACTGGATGTGTCCATTCAGGCCCAGGTAGTCAATATGCTGATGAAGTTTCAGGAAGAAATGGATCTGACTTATTTATTTATCGCTCATGATCTGTCTATGGTGCGCCATATTGCGGATCAGACGGCGGTGATGTATCTGGGAACCATGGTGGAGTATGGAAGTACCAGGGATGTGTACGAGCATCCGGTCCACCCATATACCAGGGGGCTTTTATCGGCAGTCCCTGTGGCTGATCCGGACTATGAGAAAGCTCATAACCGGATTCCTATGGATGGCGAGGTGCCAAGCCCCATCAATCCGAAGCCGGGCTGCCGCTTCTGCGCCCGCTGTCGGAAGGCGACTGCCCAGTGCCATGAGGAAACACCAAAATTACGAGACGTAGGCGGCGGTCATATGGCAGCCTGTCATAATATATAGAAAGAAGGTACTGATATGAATACCAAAGAAATGATGCAGATCGCCCTGGATCTGGCTGGACTGACGGAAATGCCGTCTGACACTTCTATTTCCGTTGAGGGAGAGGATATTACGAATGTACTGGCAGGGATCGATATGGGAACTGCAGAGCTTGCCCTGGCACGCCAGCTGGGATATGACTGTGTATTCCGTCATCACAACCTGACCCCGGCCATGGGAAAATTAGGTTATTTAGTAGCAGAAGACCACTATAAGAAAATGGTGAAAAACGGAGTCCCGGTCAATGTAGCACAGAAGCTGGTGGAGCATCGGAAACGTTCCACGGAGATCATGTTCCATGCCAATAACTTTGACGGAGCGCCATCGGTGGCAAGACTGTTAAACATGCCATTTTTAGGAATCCACACACCTGCGGATCTATTGGGTGAGAGAGCGGTGGAAGCGAAGGTGGCTGAGGTAATGGCAGAAAAGGAAAATCCGACGGTTCAGGATCTGATGGACCGGATTTTGACCATCCGTGAGTTTAAGGAAGCTCCAGAGGGCCAGAAACCAGCTATCTGGGTTGGTTCTCCGGAAAGCTATTCTGGAAAAGTTCTGGTAGAGTTTTCGGGCGGCCTGTCTGCGGAGCTGGATGAGGTAAAGGCTTATATTGACGCAGGAATCGGAACCTTCGTCTGCATGCACATGGAAGGCGACATCGTTAAGGCATTACAGGAAGACAACCGCTGCAACGTGATCGTAACCGGACATATGGCCAGCGATTCTGTCGGTATGAACCGGATCATGGACGAGTGGGAGAAGCATGGAATCAAGACAACCAGAATTGGAGGCTTGGTATAAATGGCAGAACTTCTGATCAAAGGCGGCATGGTGATCGATGGGACCGGAAATGCCGGATATGAAGCAGATGTTTTTGTAAAAGATGGGAAAATCGCGAAAATCACAAAAATTGCGAAAAACGAAAAAACCGAAACAGGTCCGTCAGATTTTGCAGCGGCAGCTGTACAGGTGCTGGATGCAAGGGGAAAGCTTGTGACACCAGGATTTATCAACATGCATTCCCATTCGGACTGTTCCGTTGCCATGTACCCGGAGATGGAATCCACGCTGGGACAGG
>CAKRWX010000036.1 GCA_934418055.1 uncultured Lachnospiraceae bacterium | reverse complement strand
ACCTATACTGGCTTGCGAAAACACCATCGCTGGGAGCCGTGAAGATCCGCAAAATGTGGGAACGGTTTCAGTCCTTTGAACGGATATATAATATAGAAGAAAAGCAGTTAAAGCAGGAAGAGTCACTAAGGGAGGCGGATCTTGTCAGAATCCAGGAACATAAGTCGGATTTTGGAAGCTGCCAGGAGGAATACTACCGGCTTTCTGAAAAGGGAATTCGTTTTGTATCCTTTTTGGATGAGGATTATCCGAACCGGCTGCGGGAATTGTATGACTGGCCGGCCGGTCTTTATGTGAAAGGAGAACTTCCCAGGGATGAGATCCCTTCCGTGGCAGTGATCGGTGCCAGAGACTGTACTAGTTACGGAATGCAGGTAGCAGGACTGCTTGGGAGAGAACTTGGCGGCGCTGGGATCCAGATTGTCAGCGGTCTGGCCCTTGGGATTGATGGAGCGGGCCATCAGGGGGCTTTAGACGCCGGAGGAAAGACTTTTGGGATTTTAGGCAGTGGTGTGGATGTGTGTTATCCCAAAGGACACTGGCGATTGTATGAACAGATGCAGAGACAGGGCGGTGTGATCTCAGAATTTCCACTTGGGATGACTCCTTATGCCAGCCATTTCCCCATGAGAAACCGTCTGATCAGCGGTCTTTCTGACGTGATTATCGTGGTGGAGGCCAGGGAGAAAAGCGGTTCTTTGATCACCGTGGAATTAGGACTGGAACAGGGAAAGGAGGTCTATGCGGTCCCTGGACAGATCACAGATGCTCTAAGCAGTGGATGTAATCAGCTGATCCGTCAGGGAGCCGGAGTTCTGACCTCGCCGGAGGACATTTTAGACTATTTTCAGATCGGGAAAAAGTTAAGACTTCGTGAAAAAAATGAGAATGGGCTTGCCAAGAATGAAAAAATGGTGTATAGTTGCCTGGATTTCCACCCGAAATACATTGACAGGGTGGTGGAAGAAAGTGGTTTGCCATTAGGGGAAGTTATGACTTTACTGCTGGAGCTTGAAACCAAGGGGTATATCCAGCAGCCGGTTAATCACTATTATGTGAAAAAGTTATCATGAAGTAGTTGAAGAGGTGTCGGTATGGCAAAATATTTGGTGATCGTAGAGTCACCGGCAAAGGTAAAGACGATTAAGAAATTTTTGGGGACAAATTACGAGGTGGACGCGTCTGGCGGACATGTAAGAGATCTTCCTAAGAGCCAGATGGGTATTGGCCCGGAGAATGATTTTGAACCGAAATATATTACAATCAGGGGAAAAGGAGATGTGCTTGCCAGACTTCGAAAAGAAGTAAAGAAGGCAGACGTGATCTATCTGGCAACTGACCCGGACCGTGAGGGAGAAGCAATTTCATGGCACCTGATGAAAGCATTAAAGCTGGACGAATTAAAGGATAAAAAGGTTTACCGGATCAGCTTCAATGAGATTACGAAGAATGCAGTGAAGTCTTCCCTGAAGGCTCCACGTCAGATCGATATGAATCTGGTAGACGCCCAGCAGACCAGAAGAATTCTGGATCGTATGGTGGGATACAGTATCAGCCCGTTATTATGGGCGAAGGTAAAACGTGGTTTAAGTGCAGGAAGAGTCCAATCTGTGGCATTGCGTATGATCTGTGACCGTGAGGAGGAGATCAATGCATTTATTCCGGAAGAGTACTGGAATCTGGATGCCAACTTAACCGATGGCCATGCCAAGAAACCTTTGATTGCAAAGTTCCACGGAACTGCAGATGGAAAACTGGCGATCCATAACAAAAAAGAATTGGATCAGATCTTAAAGAATCTGGAGAACGCCCACTATGTGGTGGATGAGGTAAAACATGGCGAGCGGACCAAGAAACCGCCGATTCCATTTACCACCAGTACCATGCAGCAGGAGGCGTCCAAGGTCTTAAACTTCTCTACCCAGAAGACCATGCGTCTGGCGCAGCAGCTTTACGAGGGCGTAGAAGTAAAGGGACATGGAACCATCGCATTAATCACATATCTGAGAACGGATTCTACCCGTGTGGCAGAAGAGGCAGACCAGGCGGCAAGAGCTTATATCGGTCAGAATTACGGAGAAAAGTATGTTTCTGAAGGCGAGACTGCGAAGAAGGGTGGAGCCAAGATCCAGGATGCTCACGAGGCCATTCGTCCAACCGATATTACCCTGACTCCGGCCAGCGTGAAAGATTCCCTTCCAAGAGACCAGTTCCGTCTGTACCAGCTGATCTGGAAGCGTTTTACCGCAAGCCGCATGGAACCAGCTGTTTATGATACAGTCAGTGTAAAGGTAAAAGCAGCGGAATATGAATTCCATCTGTCTGCGTCGAAGCTTTCCTTTGACGGTTTCATGTCTGTTTATGTGGAAGAAGATGAGAAAGAGCAGTCCAACGCTTTGATCGGCAAGCTGGAACCGGGCATGGAACTGACCTTAGAGAAATTAGACAGCAGCCAGCACTTTACCCAGCCACCGGCACATTATACAGAAGCATCTTTGGTTAAGGCATTAGAGGAACAGGGAATTGGCCGTCCAAGTACCTATGCGCCGACCATTACTACCATTATTGCCAGAAGATATGTGGCAAAAGAGAATAAAAACCTCTATGTGACAGAACTTGGCGAAGTGGTAAACCGGATTATGAAGGAGAATTTCCCAAGTATCGTGGATCTGCAGTTTACAGCCAATATGGAGTATCTGCTGGACAGCGTGGGAGAAGGAACCGTAGACTGGAAGACGGTAGTCAGAAACTTCTATCCGGATTTAGATGAAGCAGTTAAGAAGGCAGAGAAAGAACTGGAATCCGTAACCATCGCGGATGAAGTCAGCGATGAGGTATGTGATCAGTGCGGACGCCATATGGTGATCAAGTATGGCCCTCATGGAAAGTTCCTGGCATGTCCTGGATTCCCAGAGTGTAAGAATACAAAGCCGTATTTCGAGAAAACCGGAATTCCTTGTCCAAAGTGCGGCAAAGAAGTGGTGATCAAGAAAACCAAAAAGGGCAGAAAGTATTACGGATGTGAGAACAACCCAGATTGTGATTTCATGTCCTGGCAGAAACCATCTACAGAAAAGTGCCCAGAATGTGGCAGTTATATGGTGGAAAAAGGCAACAAATTACTGTGCAGCAATGAACAGTGTGGCTATTCCAAAAATTTGAAAACAAAATCAGAAGAATAGTAAAAAATTCAAAAATCTCTAATAACTGTTGTTATTTTTAGAAAGATATGTTACAATTCAGATATTACAGGTGGATGATCCTATGAGTGTGATTCCTTTGAAAACAAGAAGGGGGTTTTTCTGAAAATGAGCGTTCAGTTATTAGACAAGACACGTAAAATTGGTAAATTGCTGCATAATAACAACTCCAACAAAGTGGTATTTAACGATATCTGCAAAGTTCTGAGTGAAATCCTGGAATCCAATATCCTGGTCATCAGCAAGAAGGGTAAAGTCCTTGGTATCGGCACCTGGCCAGGCGTTGATGAGATTGAGGAATTGATTGATGAACAGTTAGGTGGATTTGTTGATAAGATGCTCAACGAGCGTTTGTTAAGTATCCTTTCCACCAAGGAGAATGTCAATCTTGCAACCTTGGGATTCGCGGAAGAATATGTAAAGAAATATCAGGCGATTATCACTCCGATTGATATTGCAGGAGAGCGTCTGGGAACTCTGTTTATTTACAAAGAGAATTCCCAGTATGATATTGATGATATTATCTTAAGTGAGTATGGTACTACCGTCGTTGGTCTGGAGATGATGCGTTCTGTGAATGAAGAGAATGCAGAAGAGAACCGGAAGGTTCAGATTGTAAAATCAGCCATCAGTACATTATCATTCTCTGAGCTGGAAGCAATCACCCATATCTTCGAAGAACTGGATGGCAACGAGGGAATCCTGGTAGCCAGCAAGATTGCGGATCGGGTAGGCATTACAAGATCTGTGATTGTCAATGCATTAAGAAAGTTTGAGAGTGCCGGCGTCATTGAGTCCCGTTCCTCTGGTATGAAAGGTACTTATATCAAAGTTCTGAATGATGTAGTATTTGACGAACTGAAGAATATCAAAGCATCAAAATAATAGAAAGTGGAAGAAGCTTCCGCAATCTGAGAGTTTTATGGCCCCTGCCGCGTATGCGGCAGGGGTTTTTGCTTTATAGTGCGATAAAATGTAATTTTTTTAGAAAAAATGCTTGCATAATCCCTGGCCCTATGTTATATTCAAAAGGCTGAAAAAACACGTCTGTCGATTCTGAAGGTGGTGCCCATGGCGGTTCCTGAGGAAGTATAAGACACAGGCGGAAGTAAAAAAAACCAAATGGAGGCAAAAAAATGAGCGTTATTTCTATGAAACAGCTGCTGGAAGCAGGTGTACACTTTGGTCACCAGACAAGAAGATGGAACCCTAAGATGGCTCCATACATCTACACTGAGAGAAATGGTATCTACATCATCGACTTACAGAAATCTGTAGGTAAAGTTGACGAGGCTTACAATGCAATCTCTGATATCGCTGCAAACGGCGGTACAATCCTGTTCGTTGGTACTAAGAAACAGGCTCAGGACGCTATCAAGACTGAGGCAGAGCGTTGCAACATGTTCTATGTAAATGAGAGATGGTTAGGCGGTATGCTGACCAACTTCAAGACCATTCAGAGCAGAATTGCAAGACTGAAAGCAATCGAGACCATGTCTGAGGATGGTACATTCGATGTACTGCCAAAGAAAGAAGTTATCCAGATCAAGAAAGAGTGGGAGAAACTGGAGAAGAACTTAGGCGGAATCAAAGAAATGAAGAAGATTCCAGACGCTATCTTCATCGTAGATCCTAAGAAAGAAAGAATCTGCGTACAGGAAGCTCATACTCTGGGTATCCCGTTAATCGGTATCTGCGATACTAACTGTGATCCAGAAGAGTTAGATTATGTAATCCCAGGCAACGATGACGCAATCAGAGCCGTTAAGCTGATCGTAGCTAAGATGGCTGACGCTGTTATCGAGGCTAACCAGGGCGAGGCTGCTGAAGTTGAGGCAGCTGAGGCTGAGGAGAACGTAGAGGCTTAATTTTTTGTAATAACCAACAGGGGTCAAAAGTATTTTTGACCCCATATCTCATTAAACGGAGGGAATACAAATGGCTGTAACAGCAGGAATGGTAAAAGAGTTAAGAGAAATGACCGGCGCTGGTATGATGGATTGCAAGAAAGCACTTGCAGCTACTGACGGCGATATGGATAAGGCAGTAGAGTTCTTAAGAGAAAAAGGACTTGCAGGCGCAGCGAAAAAAGCTGGCCGTATTGCAGCAGAGGGTGTTGTTGTTACCGCTCTGACCGCTGACGAGAAGAAAGCAGTTGTTGTTGAGGTTAACGCTGAGACTGACTTCGTTGCTAAGAACGAGAAATTCCAGAACTATGCAGCAGACGTTGCAGCACAGGCTCTGAAGACTACTGCAGCAGATATGGACGCATTCATGGCTGAGAAGTGGGAGAAAGATCCTACTTTAACCGTAAAAGAGGCTCTGTCTTCTCAGATCTCCATCATCGGTGAGAACATGAACATTCGTCGTTTCCAGCAGGTTGAGGAGGCTAACGGTTTCGTAGCTTCTTACATCCATGGCGGCGGAAAGATCGGCGTTTTAGTAGACGTTGTAACTGACGTTGTAAACGATGCAGTAAAAGAGATGGCTAGAAACGTTGCTATGCAGATCGCAGCATTAAAGCCACAGTATACAAGCCGTAACGAGATCAGCGCTGAGTTCATCGAGCATGAGAAAGGTATCCTGATGGCTCAGATCCAGAACGATCCTAAGGAGGCTTCCAAGCCAGCTAAGGTTATCGAGGGTATGATCGCAGGCCGTATCAACAAAGAGATGAAAGAGATCTGTCTGTTAGACCAGGTTTATGTAAAAGCTGAGGATGGCAAGCAGAGCGTAGCTCAGTACGTTGCACAGGTTGCAAAAGAGAACGGCGCTAACATCACTGTTAAATCTTTCGTTCGTTTCGAGACCGGTGAAGGTATGGAGAAGAAGAACGAGGACTTCGCAGCTGAGGTTGCTAAACAGATGGGAATGTAATGCGGATCCGCAGCATTTTCTGATGAAAATGTATTGCTTTATATAAGCAAATTGTAGAGGCTGAAATCTTGTATTTATGCAGGGTTTCAGCCTTTTTGTTTTATGCAGCTGATAAAACAGAACATTTACAAAAATGACGGGATGCGGTATGATGGTAGATGTGAAAAAGGAGAAAGTTTATGAAAACACTGATCAGCTTTGATGTGGACATGACCCTGCTGGATCATGCCAACTACAAGATTCCGGACAGCGCTATGGAAGCGATTGAGGCTCTGAGAAAAGATCATTACATTGTCCTGGCGACCGGAAGAGATATGGATACTTATTACAGCAGACAGTACCGGGATCAGATTCAGGCAGATGCCATCATTCATAGCAATGGAACCAAGATCACCGTTGGGGATCAGGTTCTTTATGAATCTGTTCTGCCGAGAGAATTGTTGGAGCGGGTGCTGCATTTTGCGGACGAACATGATCTGGCCATTGGCATGACCAGAGGGGATGATGATTATTATATTCACCCGGAACATGTGACGGAGCATGATATCAGACGCTGGGGAGAGAGCGGACGGCAGTACAGGGATCCGTGGCAGCTGCTGGATATGAGAGTGCGGACGTTGGCATATCTTGGGGCACCAGAGGGAGCAAAACTGTTGGAGCAGGAGTTCCCGGAGTTGAAATGTCCGTTATTTGCAGGTCTGGAAGGCGCAGATGTGATCGCAAAGGAAAGCTCCAAGGCCAATGGATTGAAAGTTTTATGTGAATATTTTCACATTCCAATGAGTGAGACCTATGCTTTTGGCGATAGTATGAACGATTTGGAGATCCTGCAGGAAGCAGGAACTGGAATTGCTATGGGCAATGCCGTTCCGGCCTTAAAAGAAGTTGCGGATTACGTGACGGACCGGATTGATGAAGATGGAATCTACAAGGCCTGTAAACATTTCGGCCTCATATAGATTACATAGAATAAAGGAGAGAGAACCATGAATGAGAGACTGGAACAGCTTCGCAAGCTGATGAAAGAACGTCATATGGACGCTTATCTGGTTCCTACCTCAGATTTCCATGAATCTGAGTATGTAGGGGAATATTTTAAATGCAGAAAATTCTTAACAGGCTTTACTGGATCTGCAGGAACCGCTGTTGTCACAGCTGATGACGCTGGGATGTGGACCGATGGCAGATATTTTGTCCAGGCGGCAAAACAGCTGGAGGGCAGTGGATTTACCCTTCAGAAAATGGGCCAGGAGGGAGTTCCTTCGATTAGTGAATATCTTCAGCAGGTAATGCCAGAGGGCGGTAAGCTTGGTTTTGATGGCCGTGTGATCAACAGCCAGATGGGAGCGGGCTTGCAGGAAGCTCTGGAAGATAAGCACGTAACCATTTCCTATGAGGAAGATCTGGTTGGTGAGATCTGGGAAAATCGTCCGGCCCTTTCCGCAGAGCCAGTCTGGATCCTGGAAGAAAAATATGCAGGCAAATCCGCAGCCCAGAAGATCGAAGACCTTCGTGGGGAAATGAAGAAGCTGCATGCGGATGTCCATGTGCTGACTACAGTGGATGACATCGTGTGGCTGTTAAATATCCGTGGAAATGATGTGCCATGCAATCCAATCGTGCTTTCTTATGCCGTTGTGACCAAGGATCAGTTCTATTTATTTATCAATGAAAAGACACTGGACCAGGAAGTAAAGGCATATTTGACAGGCCTTGGTGTGACGGTGAAGCCGTACAATGACATTTACGAGATGGTAAAGACCCTGAAAAACGTCAAAGTGCTGTTAGAGACAGGCAAAACCAACTATGCCATCGTCAACAACCTGGATTCTAGCTGCAAGATTGTGGACAAGATGAACCCGACCGCTCTGGCGAAATCCATCAAGAACCCGGTGGAGATCGAAAATGAGAAGAAAGCCCACATCAAAGACGGCGTTGCCATGACCAAGTTTATCTATTGGTTAAAGAAGAATATTGGCAAAATCCCGATGACGGAGATCAGCGTATCTGATTATCTGGAGCAACTGCGCCGTGACCAGGAGGGCAACTTAGGATTGAGCTTCGATACCATTTCTGCTTACCGGGCCAATGCGGCTATGTGCCATTACTCCGCAACTCCGGAGAGTGATACGGAGTTAAAACCAGAGGGCTTATATCTGGTGGATTCCGGCGGTCAGTATTACGAGGGAACCACCGACATTACCAGAACCATCGCTCTGGGACCGATCACCGACGAGGAACGGGAACATTTCACCTTGGTAGCCATGAGCATGCTGCGCCTGGGCCATGTGAAATTCTTATACGGCTGCCGTGGCTTGAGCCTTGATTATGTGGCCCGTGAGCCATTCTGGAGCCGTGGATTAAACTACGATCACGGAACCGGACACGGTGTTGGCTATCTGCTGAATGTCCATGAACGTCCAAACGGAATCCGCTTCAAGATGGTTCCAGAGCGGATGGACAATGCGGTTCTGGAAGCTGGTATGATCTGCTCCGACGAGCCAGGTATTTATATTGAAGGAAGCCACGGAATCCGTACAGAAAATATGATCGTCTGCAAGAACGCAGAGAAGAGCCAGTACGGACAGTTTATGGAGTTCGAGTATCTGACTTATGTGCCGATTGATCTGGATGCACTGGATGTGAGCCTGATGGAGAAAAAGGATATTCAGTATCTGAATGAGTATCATAAGGCGGTTTATGAGAAGATTTCCCCGTATCTGACGGAGGAAGAGGCTGCTTGGCTGAAAGAGGCAACAAGAGAAGTATAGAAATGTGAAAAATTGCGAGGGCATTGCCTGGAATCGGTAATGCGGAATGCATAAAAATAGCGGTTGAATGGGAAGATAGATCCATTCAGCCGCTATTCTTCTTATAAATGAACTACGGTATATGGATGTTCCACATATGGAAGAAATTTCTCCAGAATGTCTGCCGTGCGGATACGCAGACTGGAGGTATTGATGCACGGATGACAGCCAATATACTCGTGATGGTCGATCACATCCGCATCAATGAGAAGCCGCACCCGGTGGTTCTTATCATTCATCAGCCCTAATACGCTGACAGAACCGGGCGTAATGTCTAAGAATTCCTCCATAAATTCCGGCCCGGCGAAGGACAGACGGGCGCTTCCGATCTGTTTGGACAGAACCGCAGTCTTAAATTTCTTATCCCCTGGCATCATCAGCAGGTAAAAATCAGTCTTCTGGGTGTTGCAGAGAAACAGATTTTTACACATTTCCGTTCCAAGTTTGGAATCAACGCCTTGACAGTCTTCCATGGTCTCCGCTACCGCATGATCTAAGCGGGAATATGGAATTGCCAGTTGGTCTAACAGATCGTAAGTGCGGATCTCCTTTGGTAGGCGGCCAGTACAGTCAGTGGGTCTTCCGGTATAAAGAACTGGGTCTATATAGAATTCATCCATGGTGATCTCTCCTTGTAAGGTATCTTTTGGTATATGGAATTTATTATACAAAAATCAGTGGAAAAAGCAAGAAATATCCTCTGTAATGAGAACGAATCAGAATTTATGATGGATAGAAAATAGATAGATTGAGGGTCAATAATTATGCAGAAGAATGAAAATAGAAGAAATGAGAAGAAGAGAAACTTTTATGCGGGGAAAGAGTCGGCAAAGAGCGCTGGACAGGGCGCGAAGGGCGGACGCAGAACTGGTGGAGAGCAGGCGGAGAAGCGGACTTATGGTGCAAAAGTGAAATGGAGCCAGGAGACAGGAAAATCCGGACAGGACACTTACAGAGCGAAAAATACGCAGAAACCAGGAAATTCCAGAACTATGACTACAGATAGCAAAAGAAAGGCTGAACGTGGTGTGCAGCAGGATCAGAATGCAAGATCCCAGGACACTAGAAAGAAGAGTCTGTGCCCGGTTTCCAGACGTTGCGGTGGCTGCCAGTTCCTGGATGTTCCATATGAGAAACAGCTCCAGCATAAGCAGAAACAGGTAGAAGATCTGTTAAAAGGCATCTGTCCGGTGAAGAAGATCACAGGCATGGAGAATCCATTTTACTACCGTAATAAAGTCCACGCTGCCTTCGGCTACCAGAAGGGCAAAGCCATTTCCGGCGTGTACGAAGAGGGAACCCATGAGATTGTTCCGGTGGAGCAGTGCATGATCGAGGACAAAAAAGCCGACGAGATCATCGGAACCATCCGTGGAATGTTAAAATCCTTTAAGATCAAAACCTACGATGAGGACACTGGCTATGGCCTGTTACGCCACGTCCTGGTAAAACGTGGCTTTGCTACCAATCAGGTGATGGTAGTTTTAGTCACGGCTTCCCCGGTATTTCCATCCCGCAACAATTTTGTCAAAGCCCTGCGGGAAAAATATCCGGAGATCACCACCATCATCCAGAATATCAACGACCGCGGCACCAGCATGGTCTTAGGAGATCGGGAAAAGGTATTATACGGCAAAGGCTACATTGAGGATGTCCTCTGCGGCTACACCTTCCGTATTTCCAGCAAGTCCTTCTACCAGATCAACCCGGTTCAGACCGAGAAACTCTACGCCAAAGCCATTGAACTGGCTGGTCTCACAGGCAAAGAGACCGTGATCGACGCCTACTGCGGCATCGGCACCATCGGAATGGTAGCCAGCGCCAAAGCCAAGACCGTCATCGGCGTCGAATTAAACCAGGACGCCGTCCGTGACGCCGTAGAAAACGCCAAAACCAATCAGGTGAAGAACATCCAGTTCTATAACAACGACGCAGGACGTTTCATGGTCAACATGGCAGCCAATGGCGAACACGTAGACGTAGTCCTCATGGACCCGCCAAGAAGCGGCAGTACCGAGGAGTTTATTAAGTCCGTGGCCATTATGAAGCCGGAACGGGTGGTTTATGTGTCTTGTAATCCGGAGACGCTGGAGAGGGATCTGAGGGTGTTTAAAACCAAGGGCTATGTGGCGAAAGAGGCGTGGCCGTTTGATCTTTTTCCGCATACGGGGCATACGGAGACGGTTGTCTTGCTTTCCAAGGGTGAGGTCGACTCGAAAAAGATTCGGGTTGAGTTCTCTTTGGAAGATATGGATATGTCCGAATTTCAGGATGGGGCAACCTATCCGCAGATCAAGGAGTATGTGTTGGAGCATACCGGGTTAAAGGTGTCCAACCTCTATATCTCACAGATTAAACGAAAATGTGGGATTGGGGTTGGTAAGAACTATAATCTGCCGAAGTCCGAGGATTCCAGACAGCCCCAGTGTCCACCGGAAAAAGAGAAAGCAATCCGAGAAGCATTCAAATATTTTGGGATGATCTAACATCCCGCAGAATGGAGGTTTCTTATGGATAGATTGGTTTCTTGTGAGTTCAACATGGATACTGCCTGTGTAGAGCTGAAATTCTTTGATGGCAGCATCATTGCCATTGACACCATCGCCGTGGAAAAGGAGGTTGCCGACAATATGTATCAGCGGTCAGAACTGGATTATCTGATTTACAATGACCCGGTTGGATATGCTGATTTGATACTGAACGGCGATCCCGAAACCTATTTGAAAATTGTCACAGAGTATAAATCTTTGGATAGCTGATAATTTAAAGTGGCAAGGAGCTTGGTTTCTTCTTGCCGCTGAACCTTTTTACAAGAATCTCTAAGAATAAAGCAAATACCCATATAATCGTGCGAAAGGAGTGTGTGTGATGAAATTATCCTACAACAAGGTGTTCGATAGATATACAATGTCTTTTTCAGATAAACTGGCTGAATCTTCGTATTCTCTGTACAGAACACTGAGATTGCAGTTGGCAAAGATATTCCCACTTTCAGAACATGAGAAATATCGGTTTGATGATGATCTATTTTCAAAAGAAGAAGCTGCAGATATGCCGCAAGGTTTTGATTACATAGAAAAGAAGGATGTCGATAGTTTTGTAAAGTTAGACTACATAGATTTGTACGATTATCTTCCAAAAGAAGACCTGCCAAAGTTTATTAAGGAACTGAAAAAATGTGTTCGCCGAAATAAGATAGCCCCTTTTGGTGCATTTCGTTCCCGTGAGGATATTGATAAGATCGACAATTTTGGTCGGTATTATGATGGTCAGGCTTTTACACATATTTTATCAGTTCAGTTTCGTAAAAACGAAAAGCTCCAACAATCTTGTTCTGATCTTTCCGTATCTCTTCGTAATCTGTCAGCCACTTTTCTTTTAGTACAGTATCGTGTATATATTACAAAAGAATTTAATACTAAGATCGCAGAAGTATGTAAGAAAAAGTATTCTGGATATACAACGGTTTATAGACAATTCAATACACCTTGGTATGCTGTAAAAAAATTTGGTAGATCATCTCATACTGGTAATAATGTTCGTCAAGAAAAAATCTATAAGATGATTTCTCAACTGAAGTGGCAAATATTGATGGAAATTCGCAAGACATATTCCGTTCGCTTTTGGGACGACGGAATATTTACACCGACATTTGAAACATATTCAACCAATATCCGTCCCAGTAATGAGCGTCGCAATTTAGAGTTTTGGGATAGTATCTCGTTTGACAGAGTTGCCGACTATGCACCAACGTATAACGCCTGCGTATGCTGGGATTATAAGCATGGAGAAAATGAGGGGATACGTTTATCTGCTTTCTGCGGCGGAAATTACTCCAGAGACGATCATTTGCCGGAGATAGCCCACCATGATATCTCGGATATATATGGGGTTTATTTAACTGCGGCTACATTGGAATATGTTGCAGATAGAGACATTGCGATCTGCAATAAAAAAATCAGCAAAGTGATTAGAAAAACTAAAACATCCTCTGTTCTAAAAGTCAGAGTTGCAGTTGAACGAAAGCTATATTATTGTTATCGCTTTATTTCAGAATTCTCAGGTAAGTCTATAGATCACGATGACGTCAAAGCCTTTAGACATCAGTTTTATAAAAAAGGTTCTGTATCGTCAAGGAGTCTTGAAGGTATATCTAAAAGAATCAAAGAAACAAAAGTGCAAATTGATAATATCCTAAAGCTATTGAATGATGCGGCTGAATACAGAAGCAGTGAATCAAACATAAAACTGCAGTGGATCATGATGATCGTAACTATTCTGTCTTTGTTCGTTGCATTGTACAGTATTAAAAATGGTGATGTTATAAATGAGATCAAAAATTTAATTGAGTGGATAAAAACACATAGCGGGTTAAAGGTATCTAACCTGTAGATCTCACAAATTAAGCGAAAATGTGGAGGGTGGTAAGAACTATAATTTGCCGAAGTCCGAGGATTCCAGACAGCCACAGTGCCCACTGGAAAAAGAGAAAGCAATCCGAGAAGCATTCAAATATTTTGGGATGATCTAACATCCCGCAGAATGGAGGAATATAAACCCTTAGATTAAAACTCAGCCCTCTGCCTTTTCATTGGCAGAGGGCCGTTTTTTGCTTAACAGTTAT
>CAKRWX010000035.1 GCA_934418055.1 uncultured Lachnospiraceae bacterium | reverse complement strand
TGACCGTGTTTTTGAATTTCTCCAGACAGTTCAGCCGTCCGATCAATGAGATTTCCATGCAGGTCAGCAATGTATTCTCAGCACTGGCGGGTGCAGAACGTGTGTTTGCTATTATGGATGAGCAGCCGGAACAGGCAGATGATGCAGATGCCGTGACTCTCCAGCCGATGACCGGCCATGTAGAATTAAAGGATGTCACCTTCGGTTACACGCCGGATAAGGTGATCTTAAAGAATATCAGTTTATATGCAAAGCCTGGACAGAAGATTGCTTTTGTTGGTTCTACCGGCGCAGGAAAGACCACGATCACCAACCTTCTGAATCGTTTCTATGATATCCAGTCTGGTTCGATCACGATTGATGGAGTGGATATCCGGCACCTCAAGCGGGATGAGTTAAGAAGAAATATCGCGATGGTGCTGCAGGATACGCATCTGTTTACAGGAACCGTCCGGGAAAATATCCGTTACGGAAGACTGGATGCGACAGATGAAGAGGTGATCCAGGCTGCAAAGACGGCTTCTGCCCATTCCTTTATCATGCGTCTGCCTCACGGCTATGACACGATGCTTGAGGGTGACGGAGCAAATTTAAGCCAGGGCCAGAGACAGCTCTTAAACATTGCCCGCGCAGCAATTTCCAAAGCGCCGATCCTGATCTTAGATGAGGCGACCAGCTCCGTTGATACGAGAACTGAGAAGCACATCGAAAAGGGTATGGACCGTCTGATGGCAGACCGCACGACTTTCGTGATCGCCCACCGGCTTTCTACTGTCCGCAATGCCAATGCGATCATGGTTCTGGAACAGGGGCAGATCATTGAACGAGGTGATCATGAGGATCTGCTTGCCATGAGAGGCCGGTATTATGAGCTGT
Source organism: uncultured Lachnospiraceae bacterium (assembly GCA_934418055.1). Lineage (GTDB taxonomy): Bacteria > Bacillota > Clostridia > Lachnospirales > Lachnospiraceae > UBA3402. Next base: position 12,747 of record CAKRWX010000035.1, on the reverse strand, counting down.
ATACGGGACTGAAGGAATTAGACTAGGGGTTGAAATCAGTTAGTAACAAAAAGCATATTTTTGTAGATAAAAAGCACTTTCTTCGGAAAGTGCTTTTTTCTATAATAGGATTAATGGGAAAGGTACTGCTTCCGGTACTGGAGCGGAGTGATACGTTCCTTTTCCCGAAAGATCTTTAAGAAGTTATTCACATTGATATAGCCTACGGATTCTCCGATCTGTGCGATGCTGAGGTCCGTGGTGAGCAGAAGCTTTTTGGCCTCTGTGATCCGGAACAGGAGCAGGTACTCCTTAAAGGTAATTCCAACGATCTCCTTAAAGGCCAGAGACAGCGTGTGACGGCTGAGGAAACACTGGTCAGCAATCTCCTGAAGGGTCAGCTTCCGGTTGAAATGCCTGCTGACATAGATCTGGGCATTTAAAACTGCAGCAGACAGAGAGCTGGAGTCTTCCATGGGGAAGGCATTTGGATAGAGCCGGTACAGGCTGATCAGAATCGAAAGGAGCAGGGCAATACTCTGCAGAGTATAAAAATCAGGCTGTTTTTCATACTCATCAGCGCTCTTTTGAAAAAATGGAAGAAAATACGCTAACTGCTCCTCGTTTAATTGGATCACATGAGAAAAATATTCTGGCCGCTGCATAAAGATAGAAGCCAGACGAGGCTCATTTAAATGAGAGAGGAGCAGATCACTGGAGACAGAGAGGACATAGCGGCAGTAAGGCTCCTTTGCGATGCAGAACTGGTGCTGTTCCAGGCGGCTGATAAAAAGCAGACTTCCGCGTTGGAGCTGATACGTTCTATCATGGATACGGACTTCAGCAGCACCGTCTATGATCAGGATCATCTCATATTCAAAGTGAGCGGACGGATTTAAGATGTGGCTGGCGATGGTGTCAGAATAAAAACAACTGATCTCAGGGATGTGAGTGCAATCCATACAGGTACCTGCTTTCTAAAGGATGAAAATCAAAAAGTTGATTTTTGCTTGTGATTGTGAAGAAATTGAATCATTACGATCTTAGTATAAAGCAAGAAGAAGAAAAATTCAAAGATTAAATGGAGGAATGTGAAGATGCAGCATGAACGTTTTCATTACCGGACACTGGATGAATTAAAAGAAAAGGCAAAGGAGCTTGAGATCCAGCTTCCTCTGGCAAAGGACACGAAGATCCTGATGACACCGTATACCTTTGGCCATGTGACGCTTCCGAACCGGGTCGGCATTGCACCGATGGAGGGGGCAGATGGACTTCCGGATGGTTCGCCTTCGGAGCTTACGATCAACCGCTATGTGAGAGAAGCAGAGGGCGGAAGCGGCATGATCTGGTTTGAGGCGATCTCCATCGTGCCGGAGGGAAGATCAAGCCTCCATCAGCTGATGCTGACCAGAGATAATCTGGACGCATATAAGAAAATGACGGAAGCAGTGAAGGAGGCGGGACGAAAAGCCAATGGCTTTGCTCCATATCTGGTGATGCAGGCTAATCACAGTGGCCGCTATTCCAATCCACAGGGAAAACCGGCTCCGATGATCGCATACCGTCATCCGGAATATGAAAAATTAAGAAAGGCAGATGACAGCTGCATCGTGTCGGATGATTATCTGAAATCTCTGGAGGAGAAATTCGGGGAAGCGGCATGGCTCGCGAGAGAGGCCGGCTTTGATGCGGTGGATATCAAATCCTGCCATGGCTATTTGCTGGCGGAGTTATCCTCTGCCTATATCCGCCCTGGCATGTATGGCGGAAGCTTTGAAAACAGAACCAGATTGCTGCGCAACGGGATCCAGGCGGCAAAGGCTTATGAGACAGATCAGTTTCTGGTGACTGCCCGGATCGGTATTTACGATGGCTTTGCATATCCATATGGCTTTGGTGTCAAGGAAGGGGAGGGGAATGTTCCAAATCTGGAGGAACCGATCCGGCTGATCCGTGAGCTTTATGAAGATTACCAGATGCCGATGGTGAATCTGACCATGGGCAATCCTTATGTGAGCATTCATGTGACCCGTCCATATGATATGGGCAAATATATCCCGGATGAGCATCCGCTTTATGGGATCGCCAGAATGATCCATGGGATCGGAGAAGTGAAAAAAGCAGTACCGCAGATGGCAATCTCTGCATCTGCACCTACCTATTTAAGACAGTATTCCGATCTGTATGCGGCAGGAGCAATCGAAGAGGGACTTTGTGACCAGATGCTGTTTGGGCGTTTGTCCTTTGCGGATCCGGATTTCCCAAATCAGATCCGGGATACCGGACGGATCGATCCCAAAAAGGTGTGTGTGACCTGTGGAAAGTGCGGGGATCTGATCCGTGCAGGAAAACCGACCGGATGTGTGGTGAGAAATCCAGAGAATTATCTGCAATATTATCGGGAATATCAGGAGGAGAATCGATGAAACGGACAGCAATCGTCACAGGAGGAAGCCGCGGGATCGGGCTTGCGATCGCAAAACAGCTGGGGCTTGACGGGTATCAGGTGGTGGTATTTGCCACAAAGCCCTTAGAGGCCTGCATGGAGCATTTAAAAGAGTTAGAGGAAGCAGGGATCACCTGGCATTATGTTTCTGGAACGATCGATAACCGGGAGGACCGGAAACGGCTGGTAGAGGAGACACTTGAGACATTTGGCCGGATCGATGTGCTGGTCAACAACGCTGGTGTGGCACCCCTCGTAAGGGCAGATCTTCTGGAAATGACGGAAGAAAGTTATGACCGTGTGATGGGGATCAATGCCAAGGGAACCATGTTTTTGACACAGCTGGTGGCCAATCAGATGTTAAAGCAGGAGGTGACCGGAAGAAAACGTGGGACCATTGTGAATGTAGGCTCCTGCTCTGCTGAGGTTTCTTCCATCAGTCGAGGTGAGTATTGCATTTCCAAGAGTGCCATCGCCATGATTACGAAGCTATTTGCCGACCGGCTGGCAGGAGAAGGAATCCTGGTCCATGAGGTACGCCCGGGCGTCATCATGACGGACATGACCAGCACAGTGAAGGAAAAATATGACCGCCTTATCGCAGAAGGAACCTTCCCGATCCCAAGATGGGGGACACCGGAGGATGTCGCTGGTGCGGTAAGTGCCCTTTGCTCCGATCAATTCTTGTATACAACGGGCAATTATATCGATATTGATGGTGGTTTTCATATAAAAAGACTGTAGGAGAGCATGAGAATGGATGTAAGAGAGATTCACACCGTAGTGGTTGGTTCAGGTGCAGCAGGACTGAATGCCGCGGACAGGCTTTTTCAGTATGGAGTCCGGGATCTGGCGCTCGTGACAGAGGATATGAATTGGGGGACCTCGCGTAATACAGGCTCCGATAAGCAGACGTACTATAAGCTGTCTCTGGCCGGGGATGCACCTGACAGCGTACGGAAGCTGGCGCAGGTGTTGTTTGATGGTGGCTGCGTGGACGGCGAACATGCCTTGTGTGAAGCGGCGTTGTCCTGTCAGGGATTTTTTAAGCTGGTAGAACTCGGAGTGCCATTTCCGCACAATGGCTACGGGGAATATGTAGGATATAAGACGGATCACGATCCGAATGACCGGGGAACCAGTGTGGGACCGTATACATCGCGGTATATGACAGAGAAGCTGGAGCAGGCAGTCCGTGAAAAGAAGATCGAGATCCTGGATCATCATCAGGTGATCCGCATTTTAAGTGATGGAGAAAAATTGTTTGGGATCCTGTGCATGAACACAGAAAATGGAGCACATCTGCTGATCCGCTGCACGAATCTGGTCTATGCCACAGGCGGGCCGGCCGGGATTTATGGACAGAGTGTGTATCCGGTCAGCCAGCATGGTGCGAGTGGTCTGGCATTTGAGGCTGGTGTGAAAGGGAAAAACCTGACGGAGTGGCAGTATGGACTGGCCTCCTTACATCCAAGGTGGAATGTCAGTGGAAGCTATATGCAGGTGCTTCCAAGGTTTGTCTCTACTGATCAGAGTGGAGATGATCCGCAGGAGTTTTTATTGGACTATTATCCGGACATCAAAGCGGCGATGAATATGATCTTTTTAAAGGGATATCAGTGGCCATTTGATGCCAGAAAGGTCGCAGACGGTTCATCCATGATCGATCTGTTGGTTTACCGGGAAATATTCGTAAAAGGAAGACGCGTATGGCTGGATTACCGGGATAATTGCGGCGGAAAAGAAGTGGATTTCCAGGGACTTTCTGAGGAGTGCCGCACGTATCTTGAACGGGCAGGGGCTTGTCAGAAAACACCGATCGAGCGCTTATGGCAGTTAAATCCGCTGGCAGTTGATTTTTATAAGGAGCATGGCGTGGATCTGGCACATGAGATGCTGGAGGTGGCGGTCTGTGCACAGCATAACAACGGCGGACTGGCTGTGGATGGCTGGTGGCAGACGAATATCAGGGGGATTTTTGCAGTTGGAGAGGCAGCAGCGACACATGGCATCTACCGACCGGGTGGAAGCGCTTTAAATTCCGGTCAGGTCGGCTCTACAAGGGCAGCCCAGTATATTGCGGCGCATAAAGAGGAAAAACGAAGCTGGAGCCAGGAAGAAATGGAACGGTTGCTCAGACTTGCGGACGAACGGATCTGTCTTGGACAATGGGCCGCTGAAAAGAATTCAGGATATTGGAAAGAACAGGAAAAAAAGGCTGCGATGCAGATGAGCCAGGCGGCAGCGATGCTGCGAGATCCGGAAGCGATTGAAGAGATGCTGGAAGAAATCTGTGAAGAGCGGGAACAGTGGCAGGATAGAAAGGCCGCGCAAGCGGTCACTGTGCCAGATGGATGGACGGAAGAAGCAGCATGGTATCGGTATTATGATCAGCGCCTGTGTCAGCAGATGTATCTCTCCGCGATGAAAGAATACCGGCTGTCTGGTGGAAAAAGCCGGGGTTCTGCCATTTATCAGGATGAGAACGGTGCGGTCATCATACCGGACCTGGTGTGTTTTTCCCTGGATGGAGAGGATGGACTGGCGCATCAGGAACAGATCCAGGAGATCTGGTTACGCCCATCGGGAACATGTGAAGCCCAGATGCGTCTGCGCCACCCGTTAGGAGAGATACCGGGGCCAGGGGCATTTGAGACGGAGTGGAGTGCTTATCGAAATAAAAGTATCTATGAAGGATGATGATAAATATGGAAGAAAAAACATGTGTGAAGGTTGTATTGATCGGTGTAGGCGGCTATGGTAAGTTCTATCTGCGTGAAATGGAGAAAAGGACCCAGGATCCGTCAGTGGTCTTGGAGGGAGTCTGCGATGTGATGCCGGATGTGGAAAAGCAGAATCCATTTCTTCTGGAACATGGGATTCCGGTTTACCGGGAGATTGAACAGTTCTATGAAGAGCATGATGCAGACCTGGCGGTGATCGCAACTCCGATCCCTCTGCATTTTGAGCAGGTCGTGAAGTGCTTAAAACACGGCTCAGATGTGCTGATCGAAAAACCGTTGTGCAGCAGTGTTGAAGAAGCACTGGAGATGGCACAGATCGAGAAGGAAACTGGTCATTTTGTGGCGGTTGGTTATCAGATGAACTATTCACCGGTCACAAGAGAGTTAAAAAACAGGATCTTAAACGGCGAATTCGGCAATCCGGTCGTGTTGAAAACGATCCATGGTTTTAAGCGCGGAAAGGCATATTATCATAGAAATAACTGGGCCGGAAAACGCACACTCCACGGTCATCTTGTTAATGACAGCCCGGTGAATAATTCCAATGCCCACCAGTTCCAGAACATGCTCTTTTTGCTGGGAGATCAGATGGATCATTCAGCAGTAGTGACCGAGGTAAAAGCAGAATTGTACCGGACAGATCCGGAGGTAGAAAATTTTGATACTGCAGCACTCTGTGTGAGGACAGCATCCGGTGTTCCGGTTTGGTATTACACGACACATAACTGTCTTCATGAAGAATTGGGACCGGTTTCGGAGTTCCATTTTGAAAAGGCAGTGATCCGGTTGAATCCAGAACGGATCGATCATGAGCACGGAAATTATCAGATCTGCTGGAAGGATGGGCGGATCGAAGAGGCCGGTGCGATGCCTGAATCAGGCGAGAGTTTTAAATTAGATGAAGCGATCACCTGTGCAAAAAAGAATCAGAATGGAGGAAAGCAGCATCCTGTCTGCACGATCCAGGCGGCACTTTCACATCTGGAGACGGTAAGACGCTTATCCGAGCTGGAGATCAGTGATATTGACCGGGATATGGTAGAAGAGGAGCATATCAATGGTGTGATCTATTATCATGTCAAAAATATAGAAAAAGTGTTCTCTGACTGTTTTGACCAGGAAAAATATCCATCTCAGGTTATGTCCGGATGGAAATAAATGATGAAAATTCCTAATAATAGTATATGAAAAATTTATAAATGAAGCATATAATAAACAAAAATTTCACAAACTTTTTGCAAGATAGAAAACGTAAAATCGTGAGAAACGGGATGAAAAGCACTAGACAGAGGAGATTTTTCCTCTTTGTCTGGTGCTTTTTTAACAATAAATCAGCAACTGTGCGGGATTTAGTAATTGAGAAGATTTCTAAATTATGTTATACTTGGCAGGATGGCAAAGTGCGTGATTTGCCGAAGAAAGATAGAAAATGTATAGAAAGAGGGTTGGCTAAATGGGATTAGCTACATTTAAAGGCGGCATTCATCCATATGAGGGAAAAGAATTGTCCGAGAACCAGCCGATCGAAGTTCTGATGCCAAAGGGAGAGATGGTTTATCCGTTATCCCAGCATATCGGAGCTCCTACCACTGCACTGGTTAAAAAAGGTGATCAGGTGCTGGTAGGCCAGAGAATCGGAGAGCCAGGTGGTTTTGTTTCTTCCCCAGTAATCAGTTCCGTATCTGGTACTGTAAAGGCTGTGGAGAAACGTCGTGTGGTCAACGGAACCATGGCAGATTGTATCGTAATTGAAAATGACGGCGCTTACACAAAGGTGGAAGGTCTTGGGGAAGACCGTGATGCCACAAAGCTGTCCAAGCAGGAGATCGTAAACATCGTAAAAGATGCTGGTATTGTAGGTCTTGGCGGTGCTGGATTCCCAACACATGTAAAATTATCTCCGAAGGAGCCGGAGAAAATTGAGTATGTGATCGTCAATGGAGCAGAGTGTGAGCCTTATCTGACTTCCGACTACCGTGTTCTGATGGAAGAGCCGGAGAAGGTCGTTGCAGGCTTAAAGGTAATGCTTCAGTTATTTGACAATGCAAAAGGCGTAATCGCCATTGAGAATAACAAGCCAGAAGCCATCAAGAAGATGAAAGAGCTGGTGAAGGACGAGCCTCGTATGGAAGTATGCGAGCTGCTGACCAAGTACCCACAGGGTGGTGAGCGTACCCTGATCTATGCGGTAACTGGACGGAAAGTAAATTCTTCCATGCTTCCAGCAGACGCAGGATGTATCGTAGACAACGTAGATACCGTATGTGCAATCTATATGGCAGTATGCAAGAATACACCTCTGATGCGTCGTATCGTGACTGTAACTGGTGATGCCATTGCAAATCCAAAGAATTTCAGCGTTCTGTTAGGAACCAACTACCAGGAAGTAATTGATGCGGCAGGCGGTTTTAAACAGGATCCTGAGAAGGTAATCTCCGGCGGCCCGATGATGGGTATGGCTATGTTTACCTTAGATGTTCCAGTTGCGAAGACTTCTTCCGCCATTACCTGTCTGACCAAGGACCAGGTAGCTGAGATGGAGCCGACAGCCTGCATCCGCTGCGGACGCTGTGTTTCCGTATGTCCGGAGAACTTAGTTCCGCAGAAGATGATGAAGGCTGCCATGAAGCATGATCTGGAGCAGTTTAAGAAGTTAAATGGTATGGAATGCGTAGAGTGCGGATGCTGTTCCTGGATCTGTCCAGCGAGAAAGCAGTTAACTCAGGCATTTAAGGAAATGCGTGTCGCTGTTCGTAACAGCGCGAGAAAATAAGGAGGGGTGAATCATGAATAATTTATTAAACGTATCATCATCACCTCATGCGAGAAGCGGCGTACTGACAAAAAACCTCATGTGGGATGTTGTCATCGCCATGATTCCTGCAAGTGTATTTGGTGTATATCAATTTGGAATTAAGGCTCTTCTGATCCTTCTGGTAACGGTAGCAAGCTGCGTACTCAGTGAGTATACCTTCGAGTGCCTGACTGGCAGACCAGTGACCATCAGCGACGGAAGTGCAGTAGTAACCGGTATGATCCTGGGCTTAAATATGCCTTCGGAGATTCCGTTATGGATCCCGGTATTAGGTGGTATGTTTGCCATCATTATCGTAAAACAGTTATACGGTGGTCTGGGACAGAACTTCATGAACCCGGCTCTGGCAGCGAGATGTTTCTTACTGATCTCCTTCGCAAACCAGATGTCCAATTTCACCTTAGATGGCGTGTCCACAGCGACTCCATTAAGCGTGTTAAAGAAGGGCGGTAGCGTAGATGTTGCAGCAATGTTTGTTGGTAAGATTCCAGGAACCATCGGTGAGGTGTCTGTTGTAGCTCTGCTGATCGGTGCTGCTTACCTGCTGGTGAAGAAAGTCATCTCCATCCGCATTCCAGCTGCTTATCTGATCACATTCGCTCTGTTTGTATTTATCTTTGGACAGCACAACCTTACATATGTACTGGCTCATTTATGCGGCGGCGGTCTGATCTTCGGTGCTTTCTTTATGGCAACGGACTATGTCACCAGCCCGATTACCGTTCGCGGCCAGATCGTATTCGGTATCCTGTTAGGTATTCTGACAGGTCTGTTCCGTATTTTCGGCGGTTCTGCAGAGGGTGTATCCTATGCGATCATCATCAGCAACCTGTTAGTTCCGTTGATTGAGAAGGTCACTCTTCCAGTGGCATTTGGAAAGGAGGCCAAGAAATCATGAGTAAAGGCGGATTTATGAAAGACGCCCTGATCCTGTTTGCCATCACTTTAGTGGCTGGCGCATGTCTGGGCGGTGTTTATGAGATCACAAAGGCTCCGATTGAGGCAGCAAACTTAGCAGCAAAAGAGGATGCGTTCCGTGCGGTTTTAGCAGACGCAGACAGCTTTGCTTTAGACGATTACAGCGCAGCTTTAGAGAAAGCAAACGCAGATGTCAGCGGCCTTGGCTTTGGCAATGTATCCGTAGACGAGTGTGCGACTGGTAAAGACGCTTCCGGCGCTTCCATCGGCTATGTAGTAACTGCAACTTCCAAAGATGGTTACGGTGGAGATGTGACCGTATCCGTTGGTATTACAGCTGACGGCGAGGTAAAGGGAATCGAGTTCCTGACCTTAAATGAGACGGCTGGTCTTGGTATGAACGCTTCCAAACCGGAGTGGAAAGGCCAGTTCGCAGACAAGAAAGTAGAGCAGTTTTCTGTAACAAAATCTGGTTCCACTTCTGATGAAGAGATCGATGCCATCAGTGGTGCAACCATTACGTCCAACGCAGTGACAAACGCAGTAAACTCTGCATTATATTTTGTCAACAACTGCGTGGCACAGTAGGAGGTGGGAAGCATGAACAAATATATCGAGCGTTTATATAACGGTATCATCAAAGAAAACCCAACCTTCGTCCTGATGTTAGGTATGTGTCCGACTCTGGCAACCACAACCACAGCCATCAACGGTCTTGGTATGGGTCTGACAACCACAGCAGTATTGATCTTTTCCAACCTGCTGATTTCCGCATTGAGAAACATTATTCCAGATCGTGTGCGTATCCCTGCATACATCGTAGTAGTTGCTTCTCTGGTAACCATCGTACAGTTATTACTGCAGGCATATATCCCAAGCCTGAACGAATCTCTGGGTATTTTCATCCCGCTGATCGTTGTAAACTGTATCATTCTGGGACGTGCCGAGGCTTATGCGGCAAAGAACGGCCCGATCGAGTCTGCATTTGACGGTCTTGGTATGGGACTTGGATTTACTCTGGGTCTGACCTGTATCGCTATCTGCCGTGAGATCTTAGGTTCCGGTTCTGTATTTGGCCGTCAGTTTATTCCAGAGGCTTATAACATCCGTATCTTTGGTCTGGCTCCAGGCGCATTCTTTGTACTGGCAGTTCTGACTGCGATGCAGAACAAATTTAAGATGCCAAGTGCTACTAATGGAAGCGTGCCACATTCCGCACTTGCCTGCGGCGGCGACTGTATGCACTGCAGCGGATCTTCCTGTTCTTCTAACCATGCAACTTTAGAAAACATCCGTGTTGAGGCAGAGAAAGAAGCAGCAGCGAAGAAAGCAGCAGCACTTGCAGCAAAGCAGAAAGCAATGGCAGAGAAGGCCGCAGCAGAGAAACAGGTGGCTGAAAAACAGGATAAGAAAGAAGATTAAGGAGGAGCAGAATAATGAAAGAACTGATTTTAGTTGTTGTTGGCGCTGCTCTGGTAAATAACATTATCCTGAGCCAGTTCCAGGGACTTTGTCCATTCCTTGGTGTATCCAAGAAAACCGATACTGCGGCAGGTATGGGTATGGCGGTTATCTTCGTTATCACCCTGTCTTCTGCAGTTACCAGCCTGATCTACAGCTTTGTGCTGGTTCCATTAAATGTAACTTATCTGCAGACCATCGCATTCATTCTGGTCATTGCGGCTTTAGTACAGTTTGTTGAGATGTTCTTAAAGAAGAGTATGCCATCCCTTTACCAGGCGCTGGGCGTATTCCTTCCTCTGATCACCACCAACTGTGCGGTATTAGGTTCCGCCCTGACCAACGTACAGAAAGAATACAACTTCATTTTCAGCGTATTTAACGGTCTGGGAACTGCAGTTGGATTTACCATTGCCATCGTACTGTTAGCAAGCATTCGCGAGAGCATCGAGGACAATGACATTCCATATAACTTCAAGGGATCTCCAATCGTACTTGTAACTGCCGGTCTGATGGCAATTGCATTTATGGGATTTTCCGGTCTTATATAGGAAGGAGCGTATAGAATATGACGGGTTTGCTTTGTGCGGCTGGCATTATCGGTGCCATCGGTATCATCATCGGTGTGCTCCTTGGCATTGCCAGTGAGAAGTTTAAAGTAGAAGTAGATGAGAAGGAAGTTCTGGTCCGTGCAGAACTTCCTGGCAATAACTGCGGTGGCTGCGGTTTCCCAGGCTGTGACGGTCTGGCTGCTGCCATTGCTGCAGGAACAGCTCCAGTTAACGGCTGTCCAGTGGGCGGAGCTGCAGTAGGAGAGAAGATCGCTGCCATCATGGGTGTTTCCAGCGGTGAGACAGTGAAAAAGGTTGCCTTTGTAAAATGTAAAGGTACCTGCGACAAGAGCCGTGTGAAATATAATTATTACGGAATCGACGATTGTCAGAAAGCATCTGTAATCCCAGGATCCGGCGATAAGGCATGTGCTTACGGATGTATGGGCTATGGTTCCTGCGTAAAGGCATGTCAGTTCGACGCTATCCATGTGGTAGACGGTGTGGCTGTGGTCGATAAAGAGAAATGTGTAGCCTGCGGCAAATGTGTGGCTACCTGTCCAAAACACTTAATCGACTTAGTACCTTACACTGCAGAGCATCTGGTTCAGTGTTCTTCCCATGACAAGGGACCGGCTGTGAAGAAGGTCTGCGAGGCTGGATGTATCGGATGTACCCTGTGTACCAAACAGTGTGAGAATGATGCTATCCACATGGAGAACAACGTAGCAGTGATCGATTACAGCAAGTGTACCAATTGTGGTAAATGTGCTGCGAAATGTCCTGCAAAGGTTATCATCTAATGAACACCTGAAAATCTTTTGTATTGACAAATAGAAAAACAGGTTGTATGATAAAAAACGTTTAAAAATTAAGTAACGTGAAAGATAAGAAAGCAAAGGAGCTTCACATATTCTGTGGGGATTCTTTGCTTTTTTGTTTGATAAGCTCACGTATGAGGAGGAGAAACTTATGAAAAAAAGTGCAAAAAAAGTAATGGCTGCGGCAATGGCAGCAATGATGGCAGTTTCCATGGCTGCATGTGGAAGCAGCAGTAAGACAGAGACCACTGCAGCGGCTGATACGACTGCGGCAGAAAGTGCAGCGGCTGATACCACTGCAGCAGAAAGCACCGCAGAGACCAGCGCAGCTGCAGGTGAGAAAAAGGTGTTAAAGGTTGCCATGGAGTGTGCTTATGCACCATATAACTGGACACAGCCAGATGATTCTAACGGTGCGGTTCCGATCGCTGACAGTAATGAATATGCTTATGGATATGATGTCATGATGGCAAAGAAGATTTGTGATGAACTTGGTTACGACCTGCAGGTGGTACGTCTGGACTGGGATTCCCTGATCCCGGCTGTTCAGTCTGGCCAGGTTGACTGTGTGATCGCAGGACAGTCTATTACTGCAGACCGCCTTCAGGCAGTGGATTTCTCTGAGCCATATTACTACGCAACCATCGTAACTTTAGTAAAAGAGGATGGCAAATACGCAGATGCCAAGAGTGTGGCTGATTTAGCAGGAGCTACCTGTACTTCCCAGCAGAGCACCATCTGGTATCAGAACTGTCTGCCACAGATCCCGGACGCAAACATTTTAGCAGCAACCGCAAGTGCTCCAGATATGCTGATGTCCTTAAATGCAGACAAATGTGATCTGGTTGTTACCGACCAGCCAACTGGTAAGGGCGCATTAGTGGCATATCCAAACTTCAAGATGCTTGAGTTTGGCGGCGGCGATGATGATTTCCAGGTAAGCGATGAGGATATCAACATCGGTATTTCCATGAAGAAGGGCAACACCGAGTTAAAAGAAGCCATCGAC
>CAKRWX010000034.1 GCA_934418055.1 uncultured Lachnospiraceae bacterium | reverse complement strand
TTTTGATATATGATTATATCCTAAATAAAAGGGAGTAACCTACACTTGGTGATCTGTGTTTGTGGTGTCGTCAGTACGATGGAAACATCCGGTGCCACAAGAAAATGGTGAGACTTTTATTGCATGTTTTATGCAATAAAGGTTTCTTTTTTTTTCATTATCGAAGAAATTCTTCATTGCATAAGAGATACAATTGGTAAGTATTTAGAAAAAGGAGGAAGAAGATAATGAAAAAAATATACCAACAGACGGTAGAAGAAGTTTTGGATCGTGTAAAAAGCAGAGAATCAGGTCTTACAGATGAAGAAGTAAAAAGGTCCAGGGAAGCCTGTGGCTGGAATGAGCTGACTGAAGGAAAAAAGAAAAGCATCCTGCAGATTTTTGGTGAACAATATAAGGATTTCCTGGTACTGATCCTGATCGCATCGGCAGTTATATCCGGCATACTCGGAGATGTGGAGAGCGCAGCAGTGATCATGATCGTGATCACCATGAATGCAGTTTTGGGAACTGTGCAGACGGTAAAAGCGGAACAGTCCCTGCAGAGCCTGAAAAAGCTTTCTGGTCCCCAGGCAAAGGTATTGCGCGATGGTGCAGTTGTCCTGCTTCCTGCAAGAGAACTGGTTGTTGGTGATGTGATCCTCTTAGAGGCAGGCGATATGATCCCGGCAGATGGAAGGCTGATCGAAAATGCAAGCCTGAAGGTGGATGAGAGTGCTCTTACCGGGGAAAGCCTTGCTGTTGAGAAAAGCATAGATCCAATTTTAGAGGAAGCAGCGCTGGGAGATCGTTCTAATATGATGTTCTCCGGCAGTTTTGTGACATATGGACACGGCAGAGTGGTTGTAACAGACATCGGAATGCAGACTGAGGTTGGAAAGATCGCGGGACTTTTAAAAACGACTTCAGAAAAACAGACGCCACTTCAGGTGAGTCTGGAAGAATTCGGAAAGAAGCTGTCGATTTTGATCCTGGTCTTCTGTGGTATTTTGTTTGCGGTCAATGTGTTTCGTGGTGAGAAGATCAGCAGTGCATTTATGTTTGCGGTAGCCCTTGCGGTTGCAGCGATCCCAGAAGCATTAAGCTCGATCGTTACCATTGTTCTTTCCTTTGGGACACAGAAGATGGCCAAAGAGCATGCGATCATCCGGAAACTTCAGGCTGTGGAAGGTCTTGGAAGTGTTTCGGTTATTTGCTCGGATAAAACAGGAACATTGACGCAGAATAAAATGACAGTAGAAGATTATTATATCGATGGGAAACGGATTGCGGCAGCTGCAGTTGATATCTCAGATCCGGCCCAAAGCTGTCTCTTATATGATAGTATTTTGTGCAATGATTCTACCAATGAAAATGGGATGGAGATCGGAGATCCGACGGAAACAGCACTGATCAATCTGGGAATGCGATATGGGGTCGAGGCTGCAGAGGTAAGAAGGCTTTCCCCTAGAAAAGGAGAAATCCCATTTGACAGCGACCGGAAAATGATGTCAACACTTCACCGGATCGATGGCGAGAATCGAATGATCGTAAAAGGTGCGATCGACTGTCTGATGGCACGGACAGAATGGATCTGGACCAGTGCCGGAGTTCGGGAGCTAACGGAGAAGGACAAGGAGATCATCCGACAGCAGAATCAGGATTTTTCAATGGAAGGACTCCGGGTACTGGCGTTTGCTTACCGGAATATTCCGGATAAGCACATATTAACGGCAGAGGATGAGAACCATCTTGTATTCCTTGGACTGATTGCGATGATGGATCCGCCGAGAGAAGAATCAAAGGCGGCAGTTGCAGAATGTATAAAGGCAGGAATCCGGCCAGTTATGATTACAGGAGATCATAAAATCACGGCAGCTGCGATAGCGAAGCGAATCGGTATTCTCCATGATCTGTCGGAAGCCTGTGAGGGTGCTGATATTGAAAAGATGAGTGATGATCAGCTGAAGGAATTTGTTCCCCGCATTTCCGTATATGCGAGAGTCTCACCGGAGCATAAGATCCGTATTGTCCGTGCATGGCAGCAGAGAGGGAAAATTGTGGCAATGACCGGGGATGGAGTGAATGATGCTCCAGCATTAAAGCAGGCAGACATAGGTGTTGCAATGGGAGTGACTGGAACCGAGGTTGCCAAGGATGCCGCAGCTATGGTGCTCACAGATGATAACTTTGCAACGATTGTAAAAGCAGTGGAAAATGGACGAAATCTATATCAGAACATTAAGAATGCGATCCAGTTTCTTTTATCTGGAAATTTTGGAGCAATTCTTACGGTTCTTTGTGCATCGTTTTTTGGGCTTCCGGTTCCATTTGCACCGGTACATCTGCTGTTTATTAATCTTTTGACGGACAGTCTTCCGGCCATTGCGCTGGGAATGGAACCACATCATGGGGAAGTGATGAAAGAAAAACCAAGATCTGCTGACGAGTCAATACTGACCAGAAATTTTCTTAGCAAGATCGGTTTGGAAGGTCTGGTGATTGGCACAATGACGATGATCGGATTTATGACGGGATATCACCAGGACGGTGCGCTGCTTGGAAGCACATATGCATTTGGAACGCTTTGCCTGGCACGCCTGTTCCATGGATTCAACTGCAAATCAGATCATCCGGTGATCTTGACAAAGCAGTTTTTGAACAATCCATGGCTTCTGAGTGCATTTGTACTTGGGGCAGCATTCATTACGGCAGTACTGACGCTTCCGGGACTTCATCATGTGTTTAAAGTGGAGACTCTGGATCTTATACAGCTTGGTTTTGTATATCTGTATGCATTTGCCAGTATGCTGGTCATCCAATTACTGAAATGGATCCGTATAAAGTTGAGAAAAGGTGGGAAAAATAGTGGATTTTAGCAACATGTCTATGAAAAAACTTCGGGAACTGATCGTGTTTACAGCACTTCTTGTGGTGGCTCTGTGGAAGTTTGATGTTGTGCTCGATGTGATCAGAACCATATGGAACATCGTATTTCCGTTTGCGCTTGGCGGGGCGATTGCATTTGTGATCAATGTGCCCATGAGCTTTCTGGAGAAGAAGCTGTTTGATAAGAGCAAAAAAAGCAATAAGACAGGCAGAAAACTGGCAAGACCGGTCAGTCTCATTCTGACTGTGGTGTTACTGTTTGGTGTGATCGCCTTAGTGATGCTTGGCGTGGTCCCACAGCTGACACGGACCATGGGAAGCCTGATGCTGAGTATCGCTGATTTTATTCCGGAGCTGCAGAACTGGGTCCGGGAATTTTCTCATAATAATCAGGAGATGATGCAGCTGGTAAACCAGCTGCAGTTTGATCCTGACCAGGCGATCAAGTGGGGAATCGGTATTCTGGGAAATGGCGCAGGAAACATGATGAACACGACCGTATCTGCAGTGGGATCGATTGTGAATGGATTAACAACCTTTTTTATCGCCTTTTCGTTTGCCTGCTATATCCTTTTTGAGAAAGAGAAATTGCAGCAGCAGATGAAAAAAGTAGTTTTTGCATTTGTTCCGGGACAAAAAGCAGATGCTTTTTTGAAGATCTGTTCCCTAACCTACCGGACATTTGCAAGCTTTCTTACCGGGCAGTGCCTGGAAGCAGTGATACTTGGAAGCATGTTTGTCGTCACATTAAGTCTCTTACGCATGCCATATGCGCTTTTGATCGGAGTGCTGATTGCATTTACTGCTTTAGTTCCGATCTTCGGAGCTTTCATCGGATGTGGGATGGGCTGTTTTTTGATTTTTATGGTAAGCCCAAGGCAGGCAATTTTATTTATCATTGTATTTTTACTTTTGCAGCAGATCGAGGGTAATCTGATCTATCCACATGTGGTTGGAGGCTCCGTAGGTCTTCCGTCCATCTGGGTGCTTGCAGCGGTAACCATTGGTGGAAATCTGATGGGGATCGTAGGAATGCTTGTATTTATCCCTATGGTATCGGTATTCTATACGATATTCCGGGAAGTCGTATATCTGCGTTTGAAAAAGCGGCACTTGTGATTTTTTCTGGCAGATGATAAAATGGTACCATGGTTTATGGGTCAGAAGAAAATCGGAAGGACGGAATTGATATGACAAAAGAACAGCGGACGCTGGAAATCATCGATCGGTTAAAAAAAGAATATCCAGATGCCCAGTGTACTCTGGATTATAAGGAAGCATGGAAATTACTAGTCAGCGTCCGTTTAGCAGCGCAGTGTACAGATGCAAGAGTGAATGTGGTTGTTGCGGGACTGTTTGAAAAATATCCATCCGTGGAGGCTTTGGCAGCTGCAGATGTGGAAGAGATTGAGCGGATCGTCAGGCCATGCGGGTTAGGACACAGCAAAGCAAGAGATATCAGTGCCTGCATGAAAATGCTGAGGGATGAGTATGGAGGGCAGATACCGGATGATTTTAATGCCCTGTTAAAGCTCCCGGGGGTAGGACGAAAAAGTGCCAATCTGATCATGGGTGACGTCTTTGGAAAGCCGGCGATCGTAACGGATACTCACTGTATCCGCCTGGTGAACCGGATGGGGCTGGTAGATGGGATCAAAGAGCCTAAGAAGGTAGAAATGGCTTTGTGGAAGCTGGTTCCACCAGAGGAAGGAAGCGATTTCTGTCATCGCCTGGTGATGCATGGAAGAGAGATCTGTACAGCCAGAACCCATCCATATTGCGACCGGTGCTGCCTTTCTGATATTTGCATGAAAGCAGGCGTAGAAACGTAAGAGCATAATCCGGATTATGAGCCAGGCTGTCTGTAAGCCTGTCAGGAACAGATGGGAGAATACCGAATGAAATTGATTCATTTATCAGATCTGCATCTTGGAAAACGGGTCAATGAGTTTTCCATGCTGGAAGATCAGGCATTTATTTTGAAACAGATTTTAGAGGTTGCCGACCGGGAAAAGCCGGATGGTGTGCTGCTGGCGGGGGATCTCTATGATAAACCGGTTCCGCCTGCAGAGGCGGTCGGTCTTCTGGACTGGTTTTTAACAGAATTATCTGTGCGGAAGATTGCCGTATTTGCGATCAGCGGTAATCATGACAGTGCAGAACGTATCGCCTTTGGTTCCCGGCTGATGGGAGACAGAGGCGTTTTCCTTTCTCCGGTCTATGACGGAACTGTAGAGAAGGTGGAAATGCAGGACGAGTACGGAACTGTGTGTGTCTATCTTCTTCCATTTCTGAAACCGGCAGTGGTGCGGAGTGTGTGGAAACACAAGGCAGATCAGATTCGTACATACGACGATGCATTGCGAATGGTTGTATCCAGTATCCCATCAGACCCGTCCCAACGAAATTTGTTGGTTTCCCACCAGTTTGTCACCGGTGCCAGCCGGTGTGAATCAGAGGAGATCTTCGTAGGAGGTCTGGATAACATCGACGTATCTATGTTTGACGCGTTCGATTACGTGGCGCTGGGCCATATCCACAGTCCCCAGCACATTGGCAGAGAGACGGTCCGGTATTGCGGAACGCCGTTGAAATATTCCTTTTCGGAGGCTGGACAGCAGAAGTCCATCACAGTAGTGGAGTTAAAAGAAAAGGGAGACATTTCCATTTCCACGATTCCCTTACGTCCATTGCGGGATCTGCGAAAGATCAAGGGGACTTATCTGGAAGTAACTGCCAGGGATTTCTATGCAGGAACCAATACCAGTGATTATCTGCAGATTACATTGACAGACGAGGAGGATATCCCGGATGGTCTTCAGAAACTGCGGATCATTTACCCCAATCTGATGCGGTTAGAATATGATAACCGCCGGACCAGGGAAAATCAGGAGATTCTGCAGGTCCAGGCCATGGAGGAGAAAAGTGAGCTGGAATTATTTGAAGAATTTTATGAATTGCAGAATAATCAGCCTATGAGCCAGGAACAAAGAGATTTTTCCAGGGAATTGATTCAGAAATTGAAGGAGGAAGGCTGATGAAACCTTTAAATTTGGTGATGAGCGCCTTTGGCCCCTATGCTGGCAGAGTGGAAATCCCTTTTGAAACTTTGGGAGGAGAGGGACTTTACCTGATCACAGGAGACACCGGAGCGGGAAAAACCACAATTTTTGATGCGATCACCTTTGCGCTTTTTGGTGAGGCCAGTGGCCAGGTGCGGGAATCTGGTATGTTTCGCAGCCAGTATGCCAATCCGAAGACGCCGACTTTTGTGAAATTGACCTTTCTGTACCATGGAAAATCATATAAAATTACCAGAAATCCAGAATATGTAAGACCCAAGGAGCGGGGTGAAGGAACAACAGTTCAGAAAGCCGATGCTGTGCTGGAATTCCCGGATGGGAGATCTCCGGTGACAAAAGCCAGTGAAGTGACCCGCGCTGTGGAACAGCTGATCGGATTGGATTACCGTCAGTTTACCCAGATCGCCATGATTGCCCAGGGAGATTTCCAAAAGCTTCTGCTGGCAGGAACGGCCCAACGTGGAGAGATTTTCCGGCAGATTTTTCACACAGGAATTTACCAGCAGATCCAGTACCGGTTAAAGGATGAGGTGAAACGGTGCTGGAAGGAATATGAAGAGAGCCTTCGGAGTATCGACCAGCACATGAGCGGGGCCATTTGTGTAGAAGATCCAGTTCTGGAAATGGAATGGGCAGAGCTGAAAAAAGAAGGATTCCGTGGAAAAATGG
Organism: uncultured Lachnospiraceae bacterium; assembly: GCA_934418055.1. Lineage (GTDB taxonomy): Bacteria > Bacillota > Clostridia > Lachnospirales > Lachnospiraceae > UBA3402. Next base: position 7,314 of record CAKRWX010000034.1, on the reverse strand, counting down.
AACGGGGGCTGGAATTGTTAAATCAGATGCTGGAGTTCCAGCAGGCGGACAGTCAGGACCTTCAGAAACAGCAAAAACAGGTGGAGGAACGTTTGGAAGAGATCAACCAGTTATTGGGAAAGATCAGTCAGTATCATGCCATTGCAAGAGATCTGGAAGAACAATCGTGCCGTCTGCATGCTTTAAGGGATACACTTCCAGCGCTGGAACAGGAAGAGAAACAGGCAGCTGAAGGAGTTGCCCAGAAGGCAATTTTAGAAGAACAGCTTCAGAAGCAGAAGACACTTCTGGATCAGCTTCGGATAATACAGGAATTAACAAAACAATTAAAACAAACAGAACAAAAGAAACAACAGCAGGATCAAATTTGTTCCGATGGTGAAGATAAGCGGCAGGAAGCCAGAGAATGGCTGAGAAAAGCCAGAGCAGAACAGGAGACTGTGAAAGATGCGGGACAGCAGCTGGAGGCATCGAAAAACCGCTTGGAGCAGACCCGCAAGGAATTAGAGGAGCAGAAACGTCACAAGGAAGCGATCTCATCGTGGAAAGTCCAGTTAGAAACCATTCAGAAAAAGTATCAGAAGGCAGCGAAGGAACGGGATCTTCTGCGGGAAGAATATCAGCAGCTAGAGCATACATTTCTGGACGCTCAGGCGGGACTTTTAGCAAAGAATCTGGAAGAAGGAAAGGCTTGTCCAGTCTGCGGTTCCATTCATCATCCTCATTTGGCTGTCTTTGAGGGCCGGATTCCGGAAAAACAGGAGCTGGATCAAAAGCGGGAAGAGATGACCAAAGCCGCGGAGAAAGCGCAGAAATATAGCGGAGATGCTGGGCATATCCGGGAATTGATTGACGGAGAAGAAAACTTGCTTCTGACACCAGAGGAAGAACAGAAATTGTTGGAAAATCAAAAAATTTTCCAACAACAGGTGATGCAAGCGTCTCACAGTCTGGAACGGAAAAAGAAATTAGAGCAGCAGATTCCGTTCATTGAACAGAAAACAGAGGAACTGGAGCAGAACATGGCCCATGCCAGAGAGGATGCCGTGCGGCTGCAGACTCAGGTGGAAGAACTTTCCAGGAGGGCAGAAGAACAGAAAAAAGAGGCAGAAGAGATTGCCAGAGCCTATGAAATTACCAGTTTAGAAGAGACATCTCTGGTTCACCAGATGGAAGATCAGGAGAAGCAGATCCGCAATCTGGAAAAACAGGTTACGGACGCAGGAAAGAAAAGGGAGAATTACAACCGCCAGGAAGCGGCACTTTCAGCAGCGGTTGAGACATTAAGAGCCCAGATTTCAGATGATCAGGCTCAGAGACTGCAAGTAAATTCAGAGGAAAGCGTGCGTGAGAGAAAAGCAACGCTTACGCAGGAAAAACAGAGAATTTCCCAGCAGTATCAGGATATTTACGCAGCTATTTCCCGGAACAGTTCCATCATTCAGGCGGTGGAGAAGCGTAAAGAGGATATGATCCGTGCGGAAAAGAAATATGTCTGGGTGAAAGCATTGTCAGATACGGCGGGCGGAACCCTGAACCAGAAGCAGAAAGTGGAGTTGGAGACTTATATTCAGATGACGTATTTCGACCGGATCTTACGAAGGGCGAACCTGCGGCTTCTGACCATGTCCAGCGGCCAGTACGAGTTAAAGCGCCAGGAAACTTCTGGGAATAAGAGGGAGAAAGCGGGACTGGATTTAAATGTCATTGATCACTATAATGGCACGGAGCGCAGCGTCAAGACACTTTCCGGAGGAGAGAGTTTCCAGGCGTCCCTTTCCCTGGCACTGGGACTTTCAGACGAGATCCAGTCCATGGCAGGAGGAATACGTCTGGACGCCATGTTTGTGGATGAGGGATTTGGTTCTCTGGATGAAGATGCCCTCAATCAGGCCATCAATGCCTTAAATGGATTGACGGAAGGAAATCGCCTGGTGGGAATCATTTCCCATGTTTCCGAACTGAAAGACCGGATCGAGAAAAAGATTGTGGTTACCAAGGAACGGAATCGGGAGGGCGTTGGCAGCAGAGTGGATGTGATTGTGTAAGGAGGAATAACCATGGAATTAACCTTATGTCTGGAAGAATTACAGAGAAAAGCCAAACAGGATCCTCTGTTAAAAAAGCGTTTTTTAGAGACGAGAAAGGCAGCGGATCCAGTAACCGCATTTTGCAATTTATGCCAGGAACTGGGATACCCGGTTTACGCCATGGATTTAATTGGCGCTGGAGAAGAATTTTATGCGGCGATCCGCAGAAGCACTAATGGAGGCGGTGAGAATTCTCCAGCACTGCTTGGGGAAGATGATTTTTACGAGCAGTTTTTCGTGGATTTGGAGAACTAGTTTGTTACGAATCTTCAGAATTGTTAGGAAAACTTAAATAGTATTGAAGAAAGTCCTGTGGTAAAATGAGAAAAAGGTCAATGAGAAGACTATAGGGGGAATTTCTTGATGGATAAAAAGAAACATCCAGTCAGAAATCCGTTCCGTTGTCTGTTGCTTTGCCTCATGTTGCTGACAGGACTTTTCTGTGGCAGCGTGGTGGCAGGAAAGATGGACAGATCGGGAGAGGAAAGTCTGGCTGCAGAAAGTGTAGATTCCATTGTACGGTCAGGTCCCGGATATCTGGGCGAGACGGGAGAACTTCACGGCGTGTGGATTTCCTATCTTACCTGGAATACGCTTCCGAAAGAGGAACAGGCATTTCGGCAGGCGGTGGACCAGATGTTTGACAACTGCAAAAGCTGGGGCATGAATGCAGTATTTGTCCATGTCCGTTCCCACGGTGACGCCATGTATCCATCTGCTTACGCTCCGTGGTCAAAATTCGTATCTGGAACCCAGGGGAAAAATCCTGGTTTTGATCCGTTGGCTTATATGATCCAGTCTGCCCATGCCAGAGGTTTGAAGTTTCATGCCTGGCTGAATCCTTACCGGATCACCGGTTATCTCATGAGTTGGGAAGAAGTTTCTGCAGACAGTCCGGCGAAGAAATGGCTGGCGGACAGCGATTCATCCAATGACCGGAATGTGTTAAAGCAGGACGGCTCCTGGTACTATAATCCATCGTCAGAAGCGGTGAAACAGATGGTAGTAAATAGTGTGACAGAGATCCTGAAGAATTATGAGGTGGATGGAATTCATTTTGATGACTATTTCTATCCCAGTGTGGATGACAGCCAGGAAAGCCGCTGGTTTGACTACCCAGAATACCAGAAATCGGGAAGTACGAAAACAGCTGCCCAGTGGAGACGGGATCAGGTCAGTGATCTGGTGGCCCGTGTATACAAGATGGTAAAGGCGGAGAAGCCATCGGTGACATTTGGAATCAGCCCACAGGGCTATTTTGGAAATCTGCGAAGTGATACCCAGGTTTTTGCAGATATTGACCGGTGGCTGACCCAGGACGGATTCGTGGATTATATGATGCCGCAGCTTTATTGGGGCTTTGAGGCGAAAACCAGTGATGGAAGCCCGGCGTCCTTTGCATTTACGGCAAATCTGAAATCCTGGACGGAGTTGGTGAAAAAGGGACATGCAAAACTGTATCTGGGACTGGCTATGTATCGGGCCGGAACCAATGTATCGGACCACAACACAGTTTCAGAGTGGCTGTCTCATGACGATATCATCAGCCGACAGGTGCTTGCTGGAAGGGCAGGCGGAGCAGTGTCTGGATATTGTTTCTACAGCTATGAGTCATTTTTAGAGACGGCAGCCCAGAAGGAGAAAAATAATCTTTTGTCATTATTAAAAAATAGTAACTGATGAGGGAAAGAATTCGTGAACAGTTACGGTAGAAAAATAGAATGGAATGCGTTATAATCATTCCCAGAATGCAAAATGGAGGAATTAAGATGAGAAAACATCTGACAATATTAACGGCGGCCATGGCAGCAGTGATGATGACGGCCTGTGGCAGCGGTGATGGAATTGTGATCAATGGAACCACGGCGGCAGAGTCCGGAGCAGTGGCAGGAGAGACCAGCGCAGATCAGGCTGGTGATACTGCCCAGGCAGAGACATCCAAAACCGGCGGTACTAAGATCGAGATCGTCACAGACGAGACGACCACAGCAGCAGAATCCTTAGAGGGACAGACAGAACCGGAGACTACAGAAGAAGCAGGGAAAATGATCATTTCCGCAGAAACTACGACAGCAGGAACCACTGCAGCGGCGACAAAGGCAGCGAACCCAACGACAGCACCTACCACTGCGGCAGCAACCAAAGCAGCAGCTCCAACAACGGCAGCAGCCACTTATACGGTGAAGGATGTCAGCAAGACCATGTACGCATCTGCTTCTGTCCGGGTACGTTCTGGGTATTCTACCAGTACTGACGTTCTGGGCGCCCTGTCAGCAGGAGAGAAGGTAACGGTAACCGGAGAAGTGGAAAATGGATGGGTCAGAGTCAGCTACAAGGGCCAGACAGCATATGTGGCGAAGAATTATCTGACAGAGACAGCTCCAACCACCACTTCTGGCAATACCACTTCCAGTACAACTGGAACCAACAACAGCTCCAACAGCAATAAAAACCAGACAACAACCAGTCCGACAACGACAACCAATAACGGAACAACGCCAGGCGGAAGTACCACAGGAACTACCACAACGCCAAACGGTTCCTCCACACCAGGAAGCACCACAACATCCGGTGGAACCACGGCTCCAGACGGTACAACCACTGCACCGACTACCAGCAACACCACCAATAACACGACCAGCAGTTCTTCCAGCCATTCCGTAACAGGTAATGTCACATCCCTTGACCCGTCCGGACTTACCATTCAGACCAGCGATGGCCAGTCCTATCAGTTTACCTGGGGAAGCGATGTGCCAGCCTTAGCGCCGGGAGAAAAAGTTCAGGTGCAGTACACCACCGGCAGCTCTGGACAAAAGCAGGTAACTGGAATTTCCAGATAGCTCATAGACGGTAGTAGACGTGCATAAGCGTCACCCATGGAAAGAAAAGAGAGGTGCAGAATCATGAAGATTATCTATGCGATTGTAAGTTCTGATGATGGAACCAGAGTAACCGATGTTCTGACAGAGAATCATTTCAGTGTGACCAGACTTGCCACCACGGGCGGATTTCTGAAAAAAGGAAATGCGACACTGATGATCGGTACGGAAGCAGAGAAGGTAGATCAGGCGATCCAGCTGATCAAGGATACTTGTGGCAAACGCCAGAAGATCACCTGCAATGTGCCAGCACCGAATATTGCATCGATTTCTGCAGGGTACATGATGATGCCAGTGACCGTGGAATTGGGAGGAGCTACGATATTTGTAACAGATGTAGAACGATTTGAGAAGATTTAAGGCACGCTGTCTTCATAAGTGATCAAGAAATGGATAAATAAAAAGCGGATATCCGTTCAATAGAACGTCATATCCGCTTTTTTCTAACTCACAGTCAAGTCTACCAATACAACTTCCAATCTGGATTCAAGAACCGGGTCAATGCCTCCATATAGAAATAATCGCCCCAGGTGTTGCACTCATCCACACCACGGTTCTTACAAGTATTGGTTGGTGTGTCTCTTGCGTAGGTTCCGTGCAGCAGAATACCATTGGATTTGGTAAAATCGGTATTGGCGCACCGGTCGATCAGCGCCCGCATCAGTCTTTCTGCAGCGGCGCGGTAGGTAGCAGCTTTGTCCTCTGGCAGGTATTTGCACATTTCCAGGATACCGCAGATGGTGACAGCGGCAGCGGAGGAGTCTCTTGGTTCCGTGGAGCCGGTGTCGAAGTCGAAATCCCAGTATGGAACCAGATCATCCGGCAAATGCTCTAAGAAATAGTCCGTTACCCGGCAGAAAAGGTCAATATAATCTGGATTTTTTAAGTAGCGGTAGCTGAGGGCGATGCCATACACACCCCAGGACTGTCCTCTTGCCCATGCAGAACCGTTGCGGTTACCCTGATGGGTGACACCGTAGGTTGGCTCTCCAGTCTCAATGTCTAAGAAATGGGTGTGATAAGTGGAATTATCCGGGCGTACCACGCATTTCATGGCAGTCTGGATATGGGCTTCTGCTTTGGCAGCATAGTCCGGGTTGCCGCTGACTTCCGTTGCCCAGTATAAAAGAGGCAGATTTAACAGACAGTCAATGATCAGACGATATTCCTTTGGATCTCCAGTAGAACCCCATGCCTGTAAGAAATTGCCCACCGTGCGGAACCGGGAAACTAAGTTATCAGCAGCTAACAGAGCTGCTTTTTTTGCGTTCTCATTGCCTGTCAGTTTGTAAGCGGCAACGCAGGAAAGGCTGTATAAAAAGCCCATATCGTGATGATTCACGTCAATCCGTTTTTCGATCCGGTTTAAGAAGCTGTCTACCTGTTTGGTAGCTGCCTCGCGGAATGCCGGATCTTTGGTGTATTCGTAGGAAAGCCAGATACAGCCGGTCCAGAAGCCAGTGGTCCATTCCACATTTTCTGTAGGCGGGTAGAAGCCGTCCTTGGAATTGGAATCCGGGAACTTGTCGGTGAAGACTGGAAGGTCCTGACGGACGATGGAAACTGCCTCATCCATGGCAGATTTGATCTGTTCCATGGAGGCAGTTGGATAAGTTTTGATTGATTCAATGGTCTGTGACATAAGAAATCTCCTTTCGGGGTTTATAAGTGTTGAATCCGGTCCACGTAAGCGCCTGGGGTGATGCCCTCGTACTTACTGAATACCCGGATAAAGCTATTGGAAGAATTAAAGCCAACCATAGCGCTTAGATCCACGATTTTCACCGATGGGTCCCCACGCAGGATTTCCTTGGCTTTCTCGATCCGGTAACGGTTTAAAAAGTCCTTGAAATTATTATCACTCAGCTGCTTAAACAGGATTCCGCAGTATTTTGGGGAAATGTTTAAGTGTTCGGCCAAGTCATTTAACATGATGTCATCCCAGTAATTTTCATAGATGTAGTTTAACATCTGGTTTAACAGATCCTGATCCCGGCTGCTTTCCCTCTGCTGGACCTTGGTGATGACAGCAGAAAGAATATTTTTCAGTTTCAGGAAGATGACAGAATCATTCCAATGTGTATACAAATATTTGTAATCTACAGCATCGTCCAGGAAAACTTCCGGAGTGGTCTTCAATTCCTGGAAAATTCTGGAAATGGTTCCGATAAACGCATAGATCAGATTCTGCAGGTTCTCTTTGGACAAATCTTTGTTGGCAATATTTTCCCGAACCACATCGTCGAACAGTTCCAGTGCCTCTTCCTTTCCATCCAGCACGCACTGGATCAGGCGTTTTTCCGTCTGAAGTGGATAGGAGTAGTAGGTCGCTGCATCAATGGAGG
>CAKRWX010000033.1 GCA_934418055.1 uncultured Lachnospiraceae bacterium | reverse complement strand
AATGCGTCTGATAGGAATCGAACCTACGCACGCGGCTCCGGAGGCCACTGCTCTATCCACTGAGCTACAGACGCATCATATACATGATACTACAACTTACCGGATGTTGCAAGCAAAAAATGAAAAATCTTTGCTTGCGGAATGATTTTTCACGGTCTGTTCATTGCTTTTTAAGAGGGAGTTTGTTAGAATAAAGATTAGACTGTAACGGTGAAGGTACTGAACAGTTACAGACAATTCAGGAGGCATACATGGTGGACAAGAAGAGAAAACGAACAAAAGGAACATTGCCAGACGATGGAATCCGCCGTTATTTATACTTTGCGGCAATCCCGGTGGTTGTATTGATATTGGTTGTGGTGATCCTTCATTCCGATAAGAAGAAGGACGCGGAACAGACAGAAGCTGTGGTGATGACGGAGGAGGCAGGTCAGCCGGTGGTTTTGAACGAAGGCGATCTGGCTGGTAGTGAGAGCGGAGCGACTGAAGAGAATGAGAGCGAGAGCGTAGAAAGTGCCGAGGCAGAAAGCGCAGAGAGTGCAGCAGAAGATGGCTCTGATGTGGAAAACACAGAAAGTGTGGAAGGCAATGACAACGCGGATAATGTCGATGATGCAGAGTCCCAGTCAGCCGATTCTTCCGAATACACTTTAAAACAGGACGAGATGCCGGAATTAACCGCCCTTGTCCAGTCCTACTGCCAGGCAAAGACCGATTGCGATCCGGAGGCATTGCAGCAGTTATTTGGTGTGACGGATTTAAGCGAGGACCAGATTGCCGCAGAGCGCGAGAAGATGGAATTGGTGAAAGCCAGCATCAAGGCGTACAAGAACATTTCCTGCTATTATATAGAAGGGGCAGAAGCGGACAGTTACGTGATCTTCCCGTATTTTGAGATCCAGTACCGGAAGGCATCCAATCTGATGCCGACGCTGACCTGGGGCTATGTGAAGAAGCAGGAAGATGGCCAGTACCGCATGGTAAGCGAACTTTCCGACACGGAGAAGGAATATGTGAAGACCGTTGGCGAAAGAGCCGATGTGAAAGAACTGCAGAACCAGGTAAAAGAAGCAGCTGCCCAGGCAGTGGCTGGAGACGAGGTGCTGCAGCAGGTGTATGCCCACAGCGGTTCCTCAGAAGTCAGCATTGGAGCCAATGCAAATTAAAAATGTCAAAATCCCATGACGAAGTCGATTTGGAATGGATGGAATAAGAAAGGAATATTGGAAATACTATGGATGTAAAAGATTTTTATTTTGATTTACCACAGGAACTGATCGCACAGGATCCATTGGAGGATCGTTCTTCTTCCAGATTGCTGGTGCTGGATAAAAAGACCGGTGAGATTGAGCATCACACCTTCCGGGATGTTGTTTCTTATTTAAAGAAGGGCGACTGCCTGGTGATCAACGATACCAAGGTAATCCCGGCCCGTTTATTTGGCGTGAAGGAAGATACCCAGGCCAAGATCGAGGTGCTGTTATTAAAGAGAAAGGAAAATGATATCTGGGAGACTCTGGTGAAACCTGGCAAAAAGGCAAAACCAGGCACAGTCATTTCCTTTGGCGACGGTCTGTTAAAAGGTACCGTTGTTGACGTGGTAGAGGACGGCAACCGTCTGATCCAGTTCTCCTACGAGGGCATTTTCGAGGAGATCTTAGACCAGTTAGGCCAGATGCCGCTGCCTCCATACATCACCCACCAGTTAAAAGACAAGAACCGTTACCAGACCGTTTACGCAAAGCATGAGGGCTCTGCGGCGGCACCTACGGCGGGACTTCATTTTACCAAGGAACTGTTAAAAGAGATTGAAGATATGGGCGTGACCATCGCTCATGTGACCCTTCATGTGGGCCTGGGCACCTTCCGTCCGGTGAAGGTGGACAATGTGCTGGATCATCATATGCATTCTGAATTCTATGTGGTGGAAGAGGAAGAGGCAAAGAAGGTCAATGACGCTAAGAAAAATGGCGGCCGTGTGATCTGTGTGGGAACCACCAGCTGCCGTACCGTGGAATCTGCCACTGGAGAGGACGGTATCTTAAAGGCTGGAAGCGGCTGGACCGACATTTTCATTTATCCAGGCTACCGTTTCAAGATCCTGGATGGACTGATCACCAACTTCCATCTGCCAGAGTCCACGCTGGTAATGCTGGTATCCGCCCTGGCGGGACGGGAGCATGTGCTGCACGCTTATGAGGAGGCGATCAAGGAAAAATACAGATTTTTCTCCTTCGGCGACGCCACTCTGATTATTGACAACATTCACGACCACAGATAAGAAAGGGTAACTGTTCGGTAGGTCTGAAGGCACGGAATCGTTACGAAAAGGGGAAAATATGGAAGAAATCCGTTTAAATAAATATTTAAGTGAAATGGGCGTCTGCTCCCGAAGAGAGGCGGACCGCCTGATCGAAGCTGGTAAGGTGCTGGTGGATGGACAGACTGCGACCATGGGCATGAAGATCACACCGGACCAGAAAGTGGTATGTGACGGCAAGCCGGTAGGCGTGGTGGAAAATGGACGCCGCAAGAAGCCAAAGCCAGTGCTTCTGATGGTCAACAAGCCAAGAGGCATCGTCAGCACCACTTCTGATAAAGATCGTGCCATGAACATCGTGGAACTGGTGAAATATCCGGAGCGTGTGTACCCGGTGGGAAGACTGGATAAGGATTCCGAGGGACTGATCCTGCTGACCAATCAAGGTGATCTGGTCAATAAGATCATGAAAGCGTCCAACGGTCATGAAAAAGAATACGTGGTGACTGTGGACAAGCCGGTGACGGCGAAATTTATCGAGAAAATGTCCGCAGGCGTGTATCTGGAAGAGTTAGATGTGACCACCAGAGAGTGCGAGGTGAGAGCCACAGGCAAACGGGAATTCACCATTGTCCTGACCCAGGGCTTGAACCGCCAGATCCGCCGGATGTGCGAGGTGCTGGGTTTCCATGTGCAGACCCTGAAACGTGTCCGGATCATGAACCTGCGGCTTGGCAATTTAAAAACCGGAACGTACCGGAAGGTGAGCAAAGAGGAGTACGAGGAGCTTTGCGAGCTTCTGGACGGTCCTGCTTTTGAAGAGGAATGGGAAGAATGAAAAATCAACAAGATATTGCCAGAATGAAAGAACTGATCGCCACCCTTTCCCCGGCTGCGAGAGCCTATTATCAGGAAAGCCGTGAGATCATGAGCAATCTGGAATACGACCGGCTGTATGATGAACTGTTGGCGCTGGAGAAAAAGACTGGTGTGATCCTGTCTGGAAGTCCAACCCAGAAGGTCGGTTACGAGGTCTTAAGTGAATTGCCGAAAGAGGCCCATCCGTCTCCCATGCTTTCCCTGGATAAGACCAAGGAAGTTGGGGCGCTGCAGGAGTGGCTGGGGCCGCAGAAAGGGCTTCTCTCCTGGAAATTAGATGGTCTGACGGTGGTGCTGACTTATGAAAATGGCACCTTACAGAAAGCTGTGACCCGTGGAAATGGGGAGATCGGTGAGGTGATCACGCCTAATGCCAGAACTTTTGAAAATATTCCACTGAAGATCGCTTTTGACGGCAGACTGGTTCTCCGTGGTGAAGCGGTGATCAAATATTCCGATTTCGAGAAAATGAATGAAGAGATCGAGGACGTGGATGCAAAATACAAGAATCCCCGGAACCTTTGTGCCGGATCGGTGCGTCAGTTAAACAGCCAGATCACGGCCAGTCGCCATGTGCATTGCCTGATCTTTACGCTGGTAGAGGCGGTAAAAGACGGCGAAGCGGTGGATTTTGGAAATTCCAGAACCGCCCAGTTTGCGTGGCTGAAGGATCATGGGTTTGAGGTGGTGGAGCATCAGGATGTGACTGCCGCCACACTGCCGGATAAGGTAGCGTATTTTGCGGAGGCCATTAAGACCTTTGATATTCCGTCGGATGGTCTGGTGCTGACTTACGAGGATATTGCTTATGGGGAATCTCTTGGAAGCACGGCCAAATTCCCACGGCATTCCATTGCCTTTAAATGGGCGGATGAGCTGCGGGAGACCACCCTTTCTTATATTGAATGGAGCCCTTCCAGAACGGGCCTGATCAATCCGGTGGCAGTATTTGAGCCGGTAGAGTTAGAGGGAACCACCGTCAGCCGTGCCAGTGTCCATAACATCAGTATTATGGAAGGACTGGAGCTGGGAGTGGGAGACCAGATCACTGTTTACAAGGCCAACATGATCATTCCGCAGATCGCCGATAACCTGACCCGAAGCGGCGTGCGTGATATTCCGAAGATCTGCCCGGTGTGCGGCGGAAAGACGGAGATCCGCCAGATCAACGACGTGAAGGCGTTATATTGCACCAATCCGGACTGTCAGGCAAAGAAGATCAAGAGTTTTACTCTTTTGGTCAGCCGTGACGCGTTAAACATTGACGGTTTGTCCGAAGCCACTTTGGAGAAATTCATTGGCGCGGGATTTATCCATGAATTTGCGGATATTTTCCATTTGGACCGCCATAAGGACGCCATCGTTTCCATGGAAGGATTCGGGGAAAAATCCTATGAGAACCTGATCCAGGCTGTGAAGCGTGCTGCTTCCACCAATCTGGTGCGTGTGGTTTATGGCCTGGGAATCGCGGGAATCGGCCTTGCCAATGCCAAGGTGCTGTGCCGCCATTTCCATTACGATTTCGACGCCATGCGCCACGCTTCGGCGGAAGAACTGACGGCCGTGGATGGAATTGGGGCCGTATTGGCGGATGCCTGGTGTCAGTATTTTGCTGATGAGAAAAATAATGCCATCACGGATCATTTGCTGGCGGAACTGACGCTGGAAGAGGTGAAGGAAGAAGAAGGGGATCGTTCTCTGGATGGAATGGTCTTTGTGATCACCGGTTCGGTGGAGCATTTTGCCAACCGGAAGGAGTTACAGACTTTGATCGAGTCCAAGGGCGGGAAAGCCACCGGTTCCGTGACTTCCAAAACCACTTACCTGATCAATAATGATGTGAATTCCACATCTTCGAAAAATAAAAAAGCAAGAGAACTGGGGATACCGATCCTTTCGGAGGAAGATTTCCTGAAACTCTTGGAGGGAGAATACCATGCCGATTAAAATACAAAAGGATCTGCCGGCAAAAGCCATTCTGGAATCAGAGAATATTTTCGTGATGGACGAAGACCGGGCCATGAGCCAGGATATCCGTCCACTGGAGATTCTGATTTTAAACCTGATGCCGTTAAAGGAAGAGACAGAAACCCAGCTTTTAAGAGCCCTGTCCAACACACCTTTGCAGATTGACTGTACCTTTCTGATGCTGTCCACCCATGTATCGAAAAATACATCGGCCAGCCACATCAACAAGTTTTATGTCACCTTTGAGGAGATCCGCAAGAAACGGTTCGACGGTATGATCATTACTGGCGCGCCTGTGGAAATGATGGAGTTTGAGGAGGTCAACTACTGGGAAGAACTGTCCATGATCATGGAGTGGAGCAAGAAGCACGTGACTTCCACCCTTCATATCTGCTGGGGCGCCCAGGCGGGACTTTATTACCATTATGGGATCCAGAAACATTTACGAGACAGCAAGCTCAGCGGCATTTACAGCCATAAGGTGCTGCATCACCGGGTTCCATTGATGCGGAGTATGGACGACTATATCATGGCACCGCATTCCCGTTACACAGAGGTCCGCAGAGAGGACGTGGAGAAACACCCGGAACTGATCATTCTGGCAGAGTCTGACGAGGCGGGACTGTTCCTGATCATGAGCCGTGACGGAAGCCAGATTTTTGTTCAGGGACATCCAGAATATGACCGCATGACCCTGGACGGCGAGTACCACCGGGATCTGGGCAAGGGCATCAACCCGCAGATTCCATGTAATTATTATGAAAATGATGATCCAACGAAGAAACCGGTGTTATGCTGGAGAAATATGGCCAATACACTGTACAGTAACTGGCTGAACTACTATGTATACCAGGCAACTCCTTATAAGCTGGAGGAAGACGCGGAGTAAGGTTGAAAAATCTGCCCCTGGCGCTTGACGAAAGACGCCGGGGGCATTTATAATGAAAAAGTAAAGTTCCGGTTCTTTCTGAGCCGATTTTACCGTTGCCTTTTATGAATTTATTATAGAGATATAGGGCAACGATCCCAGTTTTAAGCTTCAAGCGGCGGTTCGCTGCATACTTTCCGAGAACGAGAAAACATAAGACAGAAGGTGATACCTTTGACGTAGAAAATAAGCCCGTGAACGGTAACTATGAAGGTACTGGATAGTTACGAAAAGACAATAAAAGGATTGACATTTCACAGTAAGTATATTATGATTAAGTCAACAAGAACATTTGTTCGTGATGGAGGAAAAGAATGGATAAAGCGGAGAAGATGAAAGCCCTTGACGCGGCTTTGACACAGATTGAGAAAGCATATGGAAAAGGTTCTGTGATGAAGTTAGGTGATTCCGGAGCCAATATGAACATAGAGACCGTACCGACCGGTTCTTTAAGCCTGGATCTGGCTCTGGGACTTGGCGGTATTCCAAAGGGACGTGTGGTAGAGATCTACGGACCAGAGTCCAGTGGTAAGACCACCGTTGCCCTGCATATGGTGGCAGAGGTGCAGAAGAGAGGCGGCATCGCTGGATTTATCGATGCAGAGCATGCCTTAGACCCGGTTTATGCGAGAAACATCGGCGTTGATATCGATAACCTGTACATCTCCCAGCCAGATAACGGCGAGCAGGCATTAGAGATCACCGAGACCATGGTTCGTTCTGGCGCAGTAGATATCGTGATCGTGGACTCTGTAGCAGCCCTGGTTCCGAAGGCTGAGATTGATGGTGATATGGGTGAGTCTCATATGGGTCTGCAGGCAAGACTGATGTCCCAGGCATTAAGAAAATTGACCGGTATCATGAGCAAGTCCAACTGTACCGTGATCTTTATCAACCAGATCCGTGAGAAGATCGGTGTTATGTTCGGTAACCCGGAGACAACTACTGGTGGACGTGCATTGAAGTTCTATGCGTCTGTCCGTATGGATGTCCGCAGAACCGACAGCCTGAAGCAGAACGGTGAAGTGGTAGGTAACCATGTCCGTGTGAAAGTTGTGAAGAATAAGATCGCTCCGCCATTCAAAGAGGCAGAGTTCGATATCATGTTTGGACAGGGTATCTCCAAGGAAGGCGATATTCTGGATCTGGGCGTGAAGTTAGACATCGTGGAGAAGAGCGGCGCATGGTACGCATACGAGGGTGCCAAGATCGGACAGGGCCGTGAGAATGCCAAGATCTATCTGAAGGATAACCCGGCAGTATGCTTAGAGATCGAGAATAAAGTACGTGAGCATTATGGCTTGCAGCCAACCGAGGCAGTGGAGACACCGATGGCTGCTTCCGAGGCAGTTGCAGATACGGAAGAGGAGTAATTGAAATATACCAGTTCATAACAGGAGGCAGACATGCAGATCATGGCAGTCACTCCCTTTGACAAACGAAGAAGCAAAGTCCTTATTAGTGAGGACTTTGCCTTTGTTTTATATAATGGAGAGATCAGAAGATATCATATTGAAGAGGGATCGGAACTGACGGAGGAGCGATACCGCCAGATTTTAGACGAGGTTCTGCGAAAACGTGCCAGGGAACGGGCTATTTACCTGTTGAAAGAGAAGGATCGGACCGAGGCAGAACTGACGAAGAAGCTGCGGGAGGGCTTTTACCCGGAAGAGGTGATCCAGGAAGTAATGGAACTGCTAAAAGCCCGTCATTACATTGACGATGAGGAATATGGCAGACGATACTTAGATAACCACAGCCAGAAGAAGAGCCGCAGGCGTCTCCAGTATGATCTTCAGCAGAAAGGGTTGGACAGGGATCAGATCGAAGAACTTTTAGAAGAAATCGAGGTTCCGGAAGAGGATCAGATCCGTGAATTTCTTCAGAAAAAGGGCTACGATCCAGAACAGACGGACCAGAAGGAAAAGGGAAAACTGATGATGGCATTAGCCAGGAAAGGTTTTGCCTATGAAGCTATCCGAAGTGTCATGGGAGGGTGGCTAGATACTTGACATAATGCACAAAACCGTTTAAAATTGTAGTGTTGTATTGTTGTACAATGAAAACTAAATAAGGAGGTGCTCCTGTGTTATGGGAACTATTGTAATAGCAGCAGCAGTAGTAGTCACAGCGATCATTGTGGCGCCTATTACCTGGTTCGCAGCGGTCACACACCGTAAAAATGCTTATGAAAGCAAGATCGGCAGTGCGGAAGAGAAATCCAGAGAGATTATTGATGAAGCATTGAAGACCGCAGAGACAAAGAAGCGTGAAGCTCTCCTGGAAGCTAAGGAAGAGTCCATCAGGACGAAGAATGAATTAGATAAAGAAACACGAGAAAGAAGAGCTGAGCTTCAACGTTATGAACGAAGAGTTTTAAGCAAGGAAGAGAATCTGGACAAGAAGTCCGAGGCATTGGAACGCAGAGAAAGCAGTATGACAGCCCGTGAAGAGAATCTGTCTAAGAAGTTAGCAGAGGCAGACGAGCTTCGCGAGAAGAGACAGCAGGAACTGGAACGTATTTCGGGGCTGACCTCCGAACAGGCGAAAGAATACCTGTTGAAATCTGTGGAAGACGATGTCAAACATGACACTGCCAAGATGGTCAAGGAGATGGAGACCAGAGCCAAGGAAGAAGCAGACAAGAAGGCGAAGGAATACGTCGTAACTGCCATTCAGAGATGTGCAGCAGATCATGTAGCTGAGACAACCGTATCCGTTGTACAGCTTCCGAATGATGAGATGAAAGGCCGTATCATTGGTAGAGAGGGCCGTAATATCCGTACTCTGGAGACGATGACCGGTGTAGAGCTGATCATTGACGATACACCAGAGGCAGTCGTATTATCCGGTTTTGATCCGGTACGACGGGAAGTAGCGAGAATCGCACTGGAACGTCTGATTGTGGACGGACGTATTCATCCGGCCAGAATCGAAGAGATGGTGGAGAAAGCACAGAAAGAAGTAGAAGCCAACATGCGTGAGGATGGCGAGGCTGCTGCCCTTGAGGTAGGGATCCACGGTATCCATCCGGAGTTAATAAAGCTTTTGGGTAGAATGAAGTTCAGAACCAGCTATGGTCAGAATGCGTTAAAGCATTCCATCGAAGTGGCTCAGTTGTCCGGACTCCTGGCCGCAGAGGTAGGAGTTGATATCCGAATGGCGAAACGCGCCGGTTTATTACATGACATTGGTAAATCCATCGACCATGAGGTAGAGGGTTCCCACGTAAAACTGGGTGCAGAACTTTGCAGAAAGTACAAAGAATCCCCTATCGTGATCAATGCGGTAGAGTCCCATCATGGTGATGTTGAGCCAGAGAGTTTGATTGCCTGCATCGTACAGGCGGCAGATACCATTTCCGCCGCACGTCCAGGTGCAAGAAGAGAGACTCTGGAGACATATACGAACAGACTGAAACAGTTAGAGGAGATTACCGATTCCTTCAAGGGAGTTGATAAGTCCTTCGCAATCCAGGCCGGACGTGAAGTCCGCGTTATGGTTGTTCCGGAACAGATCAGCGATGATGATATGGTTCTTCTGGCTAGAAATATTTCTAAGAAGATTGAGGAATCCATGGAATATCCGGGACAGATCCGTGTCAATGTGATTCGTGAATCAAGAGTGACTGATTACGCAAAGTAAGCAATAAAACAAAAGAGAAAAGCATTATTTTCAGGTAGAAAACTGCCTTTGAAAATGGTGCTTTTTCTTTTTTCTTACGTTTCCCTGAACTCTATTGACAAGACTGGAGATTCTGAATAGAGTTAAGGTAGAAGAAAACGATAAAAGAAAGAAACCATAGAGGCAAGACAGGAGGAGATACGATGGGAAGAATGAAAAAATTAGTGGGATTGGTATCCCTGACCGCGCTGCTGACGATCGCCATGAGTGTCCCGGCATTTGCGGCGAAAAAGATTAAAGAAGTATCCATCAACGTAAGCGATGAATTTAAGATTGGTGAGGATTGTTCCACGGATGATGTGGAAGTGACTTCCAAGAGCAAAAAATATACCGTTGGTGATGTGGAGATCTTAAATGAGATCAATGAATGGGGTCCATCCGATGTACCAGAACTGGAAGTAACCCTGAATGCAGAAGATGGATATTATTTTTCCATCAGCGCTGCTACGATCACAGTCAAGGGCGGAACCTATGTCAGCGGAAGAAAAGGTGACAGCAACTATTCTGTTATTTTAAAACTGCGTCTTCCGGCACTGACCAATCAGGTGGGAACCGTAGAAGAAGCAGGCTGGTCTTCGAAGAATGTGGCGTCCTGGAAAGAAACTTACAATGCAGGAAGCTATGAGGTTACCTTGTACCGTGACGGCAAGAAATATGGAACCATCCAGTCTGCGTCAGGTACTACGTTTGATTTCGCTCCATTTATGAAAAAAGATGGAACTTATACTTACAAAGTACGTGGTGTGAATACCACAGACAGCAAGATCAAGGGCGACTGGTTTGAGAGCCAGAGTGGTTCCTATATTGATGAGGCTACTGCGGAGAGTTACCGTGCCCAGTATGGCAGTGCCATTCCATCTGGAGTGACAGAACCAGATCAGATGGTATCCCAGGATTCGAATACCGCAGGATGGAAGCAGGATGGAAAAGGCTGGTGGTATCGGAATGCCGATGGAACTTATCCGGCTAACTGTTGGCAGGAGATCAATGGAAAATGGTACTTCTTTGATTCTACAGGCTATATGGCAACTGGCTGGATCCAGTGGAACGGCAAGTATTACTACTGCAGACCGGTTGACGGTGATATGTTAGTGGATACGGTGGTACCAGATGGTTCCGGACGGCGGGTAGATTCTACTGGTGCGTGGATCCAGTAGGACCTCAGCAGAAATGTTCCATTTAACAAAGATGAAAAGTGAAGCAAGCGTGAAAGTGCTGAACTGTTATAAAGTGAAATAAGAAGGGGATCGGGTAACCATGGGAGATAAGGTAGTACGTCTGAAAAGAGAGTTAAAATATCAGGGAACCATTTTAAAAATTTATGAAGATACGGTGATCGCCAATGGCCATGAGGCACACTGGGATTTCATTCATCATGATGGAGCGGCGGCAGTGGTGCCAGTGACGGACGATGGAAAGATTCTGATGGTAAGACAGTATCGCAATGCCTTAAACCGTGAGACTCTGGAGATTCCAGCAGGCAAGCTGGATGCCCCGGATGAGCCGAAGATTGAGTGTGCGTACCGGGAACTGGAGGAGGAAACCGGATTCCGCACAGAAAAACTGGAATATCTCATGAGCCTGAATACGACCGTTGCTTTCTGTGATGAAGCAATTGACATTTTCGTGGCGAGAAACTTAATCCCGTCTCATCAGCACCTGGATGAGGACGAGTATATTGAAGTAGAAGCATGGGAGTTAAAGGATCTGATGCAGCTGATCTACGATGGCAAGATGACAGACGCCAAGACCGTAGCGGCCATCAGCACTTACGCCATCAAGTATGGCAAAGCAGGAATGATCTAAGGAGTCCGTGCATACAACAACGGTATAATTTTCCAGACCGTCTCATAGAATAGTAGCAGGCATTTGACAGGAGCGCGAAATGCGTCAGACCAGAAAATGACTGCGGTTGACAAAATAAAATGAGGCGGATGGGCATGCGAATCTTTAAAAATCGTTCTTGGAATAAAACGATAAAATTCCCAATTTCCCTATGTATCTGCTTTTTCATAGGGAGCGTGCTGGGAGGCGTGATAACCAATCTGCTTAGCAGGGAACTGCTGGAGCAGATTGGTTCTTTTGATTTATGGTACGAACAATCAGACAGTCTGTTCCAGAATCTGAAGAAACGTCTGGGACAGTTTATGGTGGTGTGCCTGGGCGGTATGACAGGATTTTCTGGAATCTGGTTTTATCTGGTCTTTCTGGTCATGGGAGCAGGGGCAGGCGTATGGATCGCGACGCTAACCTTATACGGAGGCTGGCGGGGAATTTTCCTATTTGCAGTGCGGATGATGCCTCAGTGGATCTGCTATGGGACACTTTGCCTGTTTTTGGCAGCTGGATCCAGGAATGGACTGGATCATATGAAATTGCGCGGCTGGATCCTGATGCTTCTGTGGCTGTTTATTGGCGTATTAATTGAGAATCAGATTGGAAAAATATATTTGCTTTTATAGGCAGTTGAAGATATAATGATAGATAACGCAGAAAGTCTATGGAGAATAGATTTATATTTATGTCCGCTGCAGTACAACGGCGGAACCGTTACATCGGATAAGGATTTTGGAAAGGGAAAGTTAAGGGACAGGGAAATACGAGTATGGAAATTGAGATAAAACGATTTATGGAATATCTGGCTGGGGAAAAAGGCGCGTCAAAGAACACGCAGCTTTCTTACCAGCGGGATATCAACCAGCTGAAAAGTTATCTGGAGGAAAAAGGGATCACGGATGTAACGAAAGTTACCAGGACCGTGTTGAATTCCTATGTCCTTTATCTGGAGAAAGAGGGAAGAGCGACAACGACCATTTCCAGAATGCTGGCGTCCATAAAGGCATTTTTTCATTATGAATTCCGGGAAGGCGCGATCAAAAAGGATCCGGCGGAGCTGTTGAAAGCACCCAAGATCGAGAAAAAAGCACCGGTTATTTTAACCGTGGAGGAAGTGAACCGTCTTTTGGCACAGCCGGAGGGAAAAACACCGAAAGAAATCAGGGATAAAGCCATGCTGGAATTATTGTATGCCACTGGAATCCGTGTATCAGAGCTGATCGGATTAAAGCTGGATGATATCAATATGAGTATTGGCTTCATTACCTGCCGCGATGAACGCAAGGAACGGACGGTGCCATTCGGCAAAACTGCGAAAAAAGCCATGGAATCTTATCTGGATTCAGCCAGGGCTCTTTTGTGTGGGGATCAGGAGCAGGATCATTTGTTTGTGAACTGCAATGGAACCGTGATGAGTCGTCAGGGCTTCTGGAAGATTTTAAAGCACTATGGCAGTCTGGCGGGGATTGAAGCAGATATTACGCCGCACACCCTGCGCCATTCTTTCGCTGCCCATCTGATCAGCAGTGGAGCAGATATGCATGCAGTGCAGACCATGTTAGGACATTCGGATCTGGCCACGACCCAGATGTATATGGGATATAGTCATAAATAATTGCCATAAGCAGAATACAATCAGTTGTGAAAAACAGCGATTTTATGGATACGGAGGAACACATGAAAACAGTCATTATTGGTATTGCCGGAGGAACCGGTTCTGGAAAATCTACATTTACAAACCGTCTGAAGGATGAATTCAAAGATCAGGTAGCGGTTTTATATCACGATAATTATTACCGCGCCCAGGACGATATTCCATTTGAAGAGCGCAAAAAGGTGAATTATGATCATCCAGATGCTTTTGAGACAGAGCTTCTCATCGAGCATATCAAACAGTTAAAAGAAGGCCATGCGATCCAGTGCCCAGTGTATGATTACGCAGCCCACAATCGTTCCAAGGAAGTGGTAGAGATCCAGCCGAAGCGGGTGATCCTGTTAGAGGGAATCCTGGTGCTGGCAGATCCACGGTTAAGAGATCTTCTGGATATCAAGGTATTCGTGGAGGCGGATGCGGACGAGCGTATCTTAAGACGTGTGATCCGTGACGTAAAAGAGCGCGGAAGAGACTTAGAGGGTGTGGTAGACCAGTATCTGACCACTGTAAAACCCATGCACTATCTGTATGTAGAGCCAACCAGAGCATTGGCTGATGTGGTCATCAACAGCGGTATGAATCCGGTGGCTTTTGAGATGATGAAACACAACATCCAGAAACTGTTGGATGAAGAGGCTTAGATCCGTAAAGGAGAGTATCATCATGGAAGAATTGGAAACTTTAAAAAAACAGGCGTATGACGCGGCAAAAGAGATCCTGGAGATCGGAAAATGTAAAGCCGGAGATTTATTTGTGGTAGGCTGTTCTACCAGCGAGGTATTAGGAGATAAGATCGGCACTGCGTCCAGTCCTGAGACGGCTCAGGCGGTAT
>CAKRWX010000032.1 GCA_934418055.1 uncultured Lachnospiraceae bacterium | reverse complement strand
GTCATCGAGTTAGACCGGGGCAATGCCACTGTTTACCAGGGCAATTACACCGCTTACAGTGAGAAGCGGGCCATGATCCGCGACGCCCAGTTAAAAGCCTACTTAAATCAGCAGCAGGAAATCAAGCACCAGGAAGAAGTCATTGCCAAATTAAAATCCTTCAACCGTGAAAAATCCATTAAGCGTGCCGAGAGCCGCGAGAAGATGCTGAATAAAATCGAGGTTCTGGACAAGCCTACGGAAGTGGATGACGAGATGAAGATCCGCTTAGAGCCCAACATCATCAGCGGCAATGACGTGCTGACGGTGCGGAATTTAAGTAAATCCTTTGGCGACAATCATTTATTCGCAGGCGTGGACATGGATATCCAGCGCGGCGAGCGGGTAGCCATCATCGGCAACAACGGTACTGGCAAAACCACCCTTTTAAAAATCATCAACCAGATGATTCCGGCAGATTCCGGTGAAATTACCTTAGGTTCCAAGGTCCATATCGGTTATTATGACCAGGAACACCAGGTTTTACACATGGAGAAAACCTTATTTGACGAGCTGCAGGACACTTACCCGGACTTAAATAACACCCGGATCCGCAACGTGCTGGCTGCTTTTCTCTTTACAGGAGATGATGTATTCAAACGGATCAAAGATTTAAGCGGCGGCGAGCGCGGACGTGTTTCCTTGGCGAAACTGATGCTCTCCAATGCCAACTTCCTGATCTTAGATGAGCCGACCAACCATTTAGACATCACTTCCAAGGAGATTCTGGAGGAAGCGTTAAATAACTACACGGGAACCGTCCTCTACGTGTCCCACGACCGTTACTTCATCAACAAAACCGCTACCCGGATCCTGGAACTGACCAGTGAAACCTTCATCAATTACATCGGCAATTACGACTACTACTTAGAAAAGCATGATCTGATGAACCAGCTTTACGCCGGATCCAATGGAACTGCTTCTTCTGGCAGTCAGGCCACTTCCAAAAATGGTACTGCTGATTCTTCAAAATCCAGCTCCACTGCCACCGTTTCCGCTGCCTCTGCCCCGGTTTCCAACGGCAAATTAGACTGGAAAGCACAGAGAGAAGAACAGGCGAAACTTCGCAAAAAGCAGAATGAACTGAAAAAAGTCGAGGAAGAGATCGCCACCCTGGAAGCCAAAGGCGAAGAATTAGACGAACAGATCCAGCAGCCGGAGATTGCCTCCAACGTCGGAAAGCTCATGGAAATCCACAAAGAAAAAGAAGCTGTAGACGCCCGCCTGGCAGAGCTTTACGAGCGCTGGGAACAGCTTGCGGAGGATATGTAAATGAATTTGAAACGGATTTTTGCCATCCTTGGCGTGATTTTACTGGTCTGCCTTTACGCCTCCACTCTGGTGCTGGCGCTGATCGGCAGTCCATTTTCCAGACAATGTCTCATGGCAGCGATCTACTGCACCATGATCGTGCCGATTTTGATTTACGCTTACAGCCGGTTTTTGCATTTCCATCATAAGAAAAAAGAAGACGAATAAAAATAGAATCCTGCTCGCAGGATTCTCCGCCTGCGGCGGGTCGCTTTAGCGACATACTTCCACTCCGCCGCAGTGCGATCCCGCGGAGCGCTTTTTTTGTATAACAGGTAATTCCAACGGAATTTCCTGTTATATAAAGAAAGAGGGGAACCCCATCAGATGGCAGTTCCCCTCTCCTTATTTCTATATCTTCATTTAATAACCAGCCTCAATATACTGCTCAATCAATGTATCCAGCAAAATACTGTTCTGGTAAACCTCATCATACTGCTTTTTCTCATCGATGCTCTTGTTCAACACGGTTCTTGCCGATTCGATTTTCTGGATCAGTTCCTCTTTTGAACTTGTCATTCCTCTTCTCCTTTTTTCGCCTTTTTCAGTTGTCTGTGTCTGTATACTAACACGGTGCCAGAAATCAGCACCAACAGCATAGATAATGCCTGGGATACTGGAATGCCTGTACCAAAAAAGATCAGCTGATCGGTTCTGAGCCCCTCGATCCAGCTTCTGCCAAGACCATATCCCAGCAGATAGATCAAAAGCATCTCCCCGTCAAATTTCTTCCGCTTACGATACCACAGCATAAAAATCAGTACTCCCAGATTCCACATCGATTCATAGAGAAAAGTCGGATGAACCTGAATATACTCTACCCCATTCTCCACGATCAGATGATCCAGCAGTTCCTGTGAGATCATTCCGGGATTGACCAGAGATCTCTTGATCCGCATGGAAAGAAGGCTGTCTGTATAGCCCCCAAATGCCTCGCAGTTAAAGAAGTTCCCCCACCGGCCGATGATCTGTCCGGTAATCAATCCAAGAACTCCCGTATCCGCCATGGAAAAGAAGGAGAGCTTCTTCACTCTGGTAAATACAAGCAAGGTCAGGACGCCTGCTACGACTCCCCCATAGATGGCCAGTCCGCCCGCTCTTAAATTGAAGATCTGGATCAGATCATTTTTATAGTTATCCCAATCAAAGATCACATAATAGGTTCTGGCACCGATAATGGAAAATATAATACCATACAGTGCAAAATCAAGATAAAGATCCGGGTCCTGCCCACGGCGTCTGGCGTCTGACTGGGCGATCCAGATACCAGCCAGCATTCCAATTCCAATAATGATTCCATAAAAAGCGATCCGGAATCCAAACACAGAGATACTGTTTCGTAAGTGTTCAATTCCAAGCCCCAGATGGACGAAACGAATATCTGCAGCAGTTAACATATGTACATTTTCTCCTTTTTCTTTACGTTTTGTAACGGTTCCATACCTTCACAGTTACTACGTTTTCTTTATTTTAACCCCGCAGATACAAAAAAGCAACGAATTTCGACCGACATGAACCCCCAGGATTCGACATCTGGGACCGATTTTTCCCGGATTTTCCCCGCAATAAGCCCTTGAGAAAAGGCCAAACTCCTGCTATAATTAAAATGTTATGTTATAAAGTATGAAAAGAAATTTCAAAGGAGAATAGACATATATGAAATTAGGTATTGTCGGTCTGCCAAATGTAGGCAAAAGTACGTTATTTAATTCTTTAACAAAGGCCGGTGCTGAGTCCGCGAACTATCCATTCTGTACCATCGATCCAAACGTTGGTGTGGTTGCGGTTCCAGATGCCAGATTAAAATTATTAGGAGATTTATATCACTCCAAGAAAGTGACACCTGCTGTCATCGAATTCGTGGATATCGCTGGTCTGGTAAAGGGCGCTTCCAAAGGCGAGGGCCTGGGTAACCAGTTCTTATCCAATATCCGTGAGGTAGACGCCATCGTTCACGTAGTGCGCTGCTTCGATGATCCAAACGTCATCCATGTAGACGGAAGTGTAGATCCACTTCGTGATATCGAGACCATCAACTTAGAGTTAATCTTCTCCGATATCGAGATTCTGGAGCGTCGTATTGCCAAAACTTCCAAGGGTGCGTTTAACGACAAGTCCCTGGCTAAAGAGGTTGAGATCCTGAAAGCCATCAAGGCACATCTGGAGGACGGAAACCTGGCAAGAAGCTTCCCATGTGAGGATGACGACCAGAAAGCATTTATCAATTCTTTAAACTTACTGACCTGGAAACCTGTGATCTTCGCTGCCAATGTCAATGAAGACCATCTGGAGGATGACGGCGCTTCCAACCCATACGTTCAGAAGGTACGGGAGTTCGCTGCTGCTAATGACAGCCAGGTATTTGTGATCTGTGCCCAGATCGAGGAAGAGATCTCTGAGCTGGACGATGATGAAAAGGCCATGTTCTTAGAGGATCTGGGTCTTAAGGAGTCCGGTCTTGAAAAACTGATCGCGGCAAGCTATGACCTGCTTGGTCTGTTAAGCTTCTTAACTTCTGGTGAAGATGAAACCAGAGCCTGGACCATCAAAAAAGGAACCAAGGCTCCACAGGCTGCTGGTAAGATCCATTCCGATTTTGAGCGTGGATTTATCCGTGCCGAGGTCGTGAACTACCAGGATCTTCTGGACTGCGGCGCATATTCCGTAGCCCGTGAAAAAGGACTTGTCAGACTGGAGGGAAAAGACTATGTTGTTCAGGACGGAGATGTCATTCTGTTCCGCTTCAACGTCTAATCATTTCAGCATAATCAAATTTAACAAAAGTAAGCGGTTCTTCACCCCTGCAATTTTAAGCTTTCTGATTGCCTGTATCCTGGTTCTGGTTCAGCCTTTCTGCAGTTTTGCAGAAGGCACTGGTCTGTTTGGAGATGGGCGGCTCACCTTATATGCCAACCACGAATCAAGATCCCAGTCTCTCTCCTGTATTATTGAAACTGGAGAAGGCGGACTGATCGTCGTTGACGGCGGCTGGAATAACAACAGTGAATTTCTGTTTAAGCAGATTCAGGCAAAAGGCGGTCATGTCCAAGCATGGCTTCTGACTCATCCGGACGCAGATCACGTAGGCGCTATTACCAGTATTTTAAATCATCATCGTCAGGACATTACCATCGATGGAATCTACTGTTCGTTCCTCGATGACGACTGGTATGAACAATACTGTGATCAGGGCTGCCAGCAGACGGTCTATGCTCTGAAAGATGCTTTAAGCCGGATGCCGGAAGATGTGGTTCATGATGATATCGAGGCGGGACAGATCATTGAAGCTGGTCCTGCAACCATTCAGGTTTTGAATTCCGCTTATGCCATTGAGAAAAATACTTCCAATAACAGCAGTGTTGCCTATCTGGTTTCTCTCAATGGAACCAATGTGGTATTCCTAGGAGATTTAGGAGAAGAAGGCGGCAGACAGCTTATGGAAGATGTGGATCTGGCTTCTTTAAACTGTGATATTGTCCAGGCAGCCCATCACGGACAGAATGGTGTCGATTTTGAGTTTTACAAAGAACTGTATCCACGAATTGCCCTGTTCCCAACCCCGAAATGGCTCTGGAACAATGATTCCGGCGGCGGTCCTAACAGCGGTGGATGGGCTACCAAGGAAACCAGGGATTGGATGGCTCGCTTATGCATTAAGATCTACTGCACCAAGAATGGTGATCAGGTAATTGAATAGCTTTTCTACGAAATTTTAAAGGCATATGAGAAATGAAGGAATCTGCTTTCTTCATTCTCATATGCCTTTTTGTTAACCTTTTGCTTAACACGGAATTTCCTGCTGCAATGACAGGGAGTAAATGATCCGTTCTTTCACTTTCTTTCCAGTCATCTGTTCCAGCGCTCTCTGGTAATAGTCCAGCTGGACTTTATATCGTTTCACCAGAATCTCTCCGTCAGATACATGATCTGTCTTATAATCTAACAGAACAATCCCATCTGCTTCTTCCAGCCACACATCGATAATACCCTGGATCAGCACCAGCTCATCGGAATCGCCCATATGCATCTCTCTGGCCGGGATTCCCATGACAAACTGCTGCTCTCTGTGGCAATGATTCTCTCCTTGGGTCTGGGCCATTCGCCTGCCGGTCTCCGTCTGGACAAATTTCCAGATTTCTCCCGGACGCACCATTTGGGCATTTTCCTCAGAAATTTTTCCATTTGTCACCATCTCCTGAATCTGGGTTTTCACATCTTTAAGAGAAGCTGCCGCTGTGAAATCCAACAGTTCCAGTATCCGGTGATATGCGGTACCACGCTTGGCTGCGCGCTCCATGGCTTGTTTTTCTGTCTGGCGCTTTTCCTGGTCTGTCAAATGTGATTTCTGTTCTTCGTTCTGTTCTTCTGTTGCATCCCGCTCAGATTTTTCTGTCGCGCTCTCTCCTTCTACCAACTCTCCAGGCTTATCTTCTGCTCTTTCATGGACATTATAAATTTCTGCTTCTGGCTGCTCCTGCTGCCATGCATTCTGCCATTGGGCAAACAGATCCACCGACTGTTCCTCTTCTGAAAGTTCCTCCACCGGCTGTCCGGCCCGTTTCAGTTCCGATACCGTAGCCTTGGTGTGAAGTCCCACGTCCGCCAGGTGCTCATATTCATAAGTCAGATGGTGCTCCAGTTCTCCCGCCAGCTCTTCATCATAAATCCGATCCAGCGGCAGGGACAGCAACGCTTCCCTGGAAATATGCTTCTGCAGCTTTCTCGCCACGGTCTCTCCCACCATGGATTCCACGGAGATCTCTTTCACCTCAAAAAGCTCCGACTCCTCTGGTGCCGTCATCAACACCCAGTCCAGATAAGACCCGGCTGTGGTCAGCACCGTGTAGGGAATCTGTCCTTTTTGCTCCAGACTTCTCCATTTTCCCAGCTTCTTTGCCAGGGAACGGTCCGTTCCTGTCATGATCAGTTTTTCCTTGGCTCTGGTCATGGCCACATAGAGGACTCGTAACTCCTCTCCCAGATTGTCCAGATCCATTTTCCGCTTCATCACATTTTTCTTCAACGTAGAATTCTGGGTTCTCTGCTCCAGATCCAGATGATCCGTTCCGATGCCCAGATCCATATCGATCACCAGCCGTCCACGGACGTCCTGCTTGTTGAACTTCTTTCCCATTCCCGCTAAAAATACGATTGGAAACTCCAGTCCCTTGCTCTTGTGAATACTCATGATGCGGATCCGGTTCTCCTGCTTTCCGGCCTCCTGGGCTTCGCCGAAATCCATCTCGTATTTCTTTAATTTATGGATGTAGCGGATAAACTGGAATAAGCCCTTGTAGCTGGTTTTCTCGTAGACAGAGGCTTTCTCCACCAGCATGTCCAGGTTCGCCTTCCGGGTCTCACCTGCTGGCATGGAAGAGGCGTAATCGTAGTAGCCGGTCTTTTCGTACACTAAGAATAACAGTTCATGGATCGGAAGGTAGGAGGAGGCAAAACGCAGATCTTGTAGAAGTTGATCAAACTTTTGCAATTTTTGCAATAAATGCGTGTATTCTACATTTGCAGTGTATTTCCATGACTGACTGTTGGATTTTTTTGCCGCCTGTCTTTCTCTCTCTACTTCCTGCTCCACCTGCCGCCAGATGTCCTCTTCTGCGTGTCCTATCCCATCATCTTCTGTCTCATGGTACTCTGCATTTCCTTGGCACTCATAATTCTGCTCTTCCTGGATCTCCCCCAGCACTCTCCGGAACGCCTGGTAAATCCCCCGGTCCTGGCCCTTCTTCGTGGACTTCTTCTCCTCCGCCATCATCCAAGCCAGTTCTTCGTCCGTCAGTCCACCGATGGGCGAGCGCAATACCGCGGCCAGAGGAATATCCTGCATGGGATTATCGATCACCGCCAGCATGGACAGAATCGTCTCCACCTCCACCGTATCAAAATACCCGCTTCCCGTCTCCGCATACGCCGGGATCCCCTCCTGGGTCAGCACGTTGATAAAGCTTTCCGTCCATCCGCTGATGCTTCGCAGCAGGATCACCATATCCCCATACTCCGCCGGACGGTAACATTCCTTCTCCTTATCCCAGATCCACTGCCCATGGACCGGGTCTGTCAGCTCCCGCGCACGGGAAGCAATCATTTTCGCCTCGATCTCCCGGCTGGTGTACTCCGCCAGTTCCTCGTCTGCATCTCCCATGACCGCTTTCCCTGTATCCGCCAGCAAAAGTTCCGTTTTTCCACCAGTCTCATGGTCCGGACACTCTGCAAATACCGCGCCTGGGTGAAGAGCCGCATCCTCCGTGTACTCCACATTTCCCAGATTCTTCGTCATAGCCCGGTAAAAGACGTGGTTGACACTGTCCAGCACTGATTTCCGACTTCGGAAGTTCTGGTGAAGCTCGATCTTCTGGCTGGGACTGTCCCCGTCAGTATAAGAAGCATACTTTTCCATAAATAACTCCGGCCGCGCCAGGCGGAATTTGTAAATGCTCTGCTTCACATCTCCCACCATAAACACATTGGGCCGTCCAAATCGTTCGCCCGATAAGCTCTGGATCAGCGCCTCCTGCACGTAGTTGCTGTCCTGGTACTCATCCACTAAGATTTCTGCGTACTGTCTGCTTAACTGGTCGGCGGTTTCTGTATATAGGATTCCATTTTGATCTTCATCGCCTTCCTGACAGATCAGAATTTCCAGCGCATAATGCTCCAGATCATTGAAATCCACAATATTCTTCTCCCGCTTGCTCTCCTGGAACCTGCGGTCAAATTCCTCCGTCAACTCCAACAGCTTCAACACCACTGCGCTGGTTCCAAGAAGATCCGCAGCCGCTTCTTCCTCTGTCTGGACCCCATAAAGCCCCCTCAGATCCGCCACCGCCTTCTTCACCCGGTCCCGGCAGTCTGTCACCTGCTGCTTTTTCTCCGAATCCACGTCCTTGCTCCTGGAAGCCGGAAGCCGTCCAAAGGAAGCCGCCACCAGCCGTTTATTCAATTCCCGGTAGTCTGTACTCTCCTTCAGATTCCGGAGCATCCCGCACTCTTCCATCAGCACCGCCTGATACACCTGTGGGCCGTTCTCCTCCAGACAAACCTCATAAGCGTCCCGGAGCTGTTCCTCCAGCTCCGCCAACTGCCGTCTGGCATCCTCCATAAGAAATTTCATCCAGGCGGTCTCCTCCAGACCACCGTCCCGGGTCTCCCGGATCTCTTCCCGACATTTCTGGATCCACTGGGCCGGAAATGGATTGCTCTGGGCAAAGCGGTACACCTGCATGATGTAATCCTCGATCCCAGCATCCGTCCGCCCGGTGGCATAAGTCTCCACAAACTGCTCAAACTCCGAATCATCTTTCTGATAATACTCCTCTAGCAGCCCTTCCATCACATCCGTCCGTAGAAGCAATAACTCGCCCTCATCTCCGATCCGGAATCCCGGATCGATGTCCAGCTGATTAAAATGATTGCGGATCAAATTCAGGCAGAAACTGTCGATGGTGGTGATCTGCGCATGAGGAACCAGGGCCGCCTGCACTTGGAGATGGCGGTTCTCTGGCTGTTCCATCAGCTTTTTCTCGATGGCCGCCGCAATCCGCTCCCGCATCTCCGCCGCCGCCGCATTGGTAAATGTCATCACCAGAAGCTGATCCAGATCCAGCGGGTGTTCTCCCTCACTGATCAGCTGGATGATCCTCTCCACCAATACCGCTGTCTTTCCACTTCCTGCCGCCGCAGAGACTAAGAGATTCCGGTTTCTTGCGTCAATGACCTGCTGTTGTTTTTCTGTCCATTTCATCACCGTTTCCCTCCTTTCTCTGTCATGTCTGCACCGACATCTATTGTCCTCCCAGCGCCTGTCAGATCAGATTTCTCCCTCTTTTCTATTCCAACGGCATCCCCATCTTCTTCCGTCGCTTCCACCATATTCTCCCATATCTGCTCTGCCTTAATCGCCGGGAACTTCCGGAACCGGTAACCAGCCACTTTCGCGTCAAATCCACAGACCCCATGATACGGACAGTAATCGCAGGCCGAGCCCGCCGCCCCCTTATAAGGCTCCACCGCCGTATTGCCGTCTAAGATCTCCCGTCCGCTGCATGCCAGCTGTCTTCTCACATAATGCTTCAGGATCTCAAACCGCCGTCCGCTGGCCACAGACGAATAATTCTCCTGGATCATGCCATCCTTTAACGCCACCGGGATCACATCCGACTTTTTCTCAATGGCCCGGTCCATATGACTGATGACCTCCAGATCACTGTTTACCAGACCATTCATGCGAAGCTGCCGCAGAATTTCCTTCTCGATGTCCTCCGGCGTGTCCGCATCCTCCTTATCCACCAGAGGATTCTTGATATTATAATAGAAGATTCCCGCCGGAACTACCTCCTTGCCCGGATGCTTCCGCTCCTCTAACTCCGTCACCGCATCCATATAGACCACCAGCTGTAACTGCAGTCCATAATAAACCGCCGCCAGGTCAAACCTGGTTCCGCCGGATTTGTAATCAATGATCTTCACATACACATGCTCCTGGTCCTCGCACAGATCCAGCCGGTCGATCCGCCCGCGCAGATGAAGCTGTTCTTCCTCCGAAAGCCGGATCTTCATGGCAGACAGATTATCAATAGCGGAAAATGCCACCTCAAAGCCCGTGGGCTCGAAATCTCCCTTCTTTAACTGCTCCGCCAGCGCCCAGATGGTCCGCTCCGTCATTTTTTCCACCCGCCGCACCAGATACTGGTTTCTGGCAGTACTCTGGAAAATGGTACTTCCATAATTTTCCGTCACCTGACGCACACAGCTTCCAACCAGCGCAGCCCGCTCCGCTTCCGTCAGTTCCGTTAACTTCCGTCCCTGCTCCTGCAGCTCCTTAAAGCACAGGTCAATAGAGCTGTGGAACAGATTTCCCATATCAGCCGCGCCCACCTGGTATTCCTGCCTCTCCATCAGCTCCAGGCCATAATTCAGGAAATGGGCATACGCACAGGCTGCGTATTTCTCCAGTCTGGTCACACTGCCCTGTAAAATGGTTCCATAGAGGGCGCTGGCTGCCGCCTTACTGATTCCCCGCTTTTCATAGGAATAAAATGCCGCGTCCGTCAGCTTCTTCGTCAGTTCCCCGTACTCCTTACTGGCGGCAAAATACCGGTACAATTCCAGGAATTTCCGGTCATCTCCCTGTTCCTCATAGGCCCGCAGTCCTTCAATCAGCTTCTCTTTTCCTTCTTCCAAAGAATAGATCTTTCCGGTCTCCTCTGACGCGTCCTGCACCGTAAGCAATGGGAACATCCGCTTCATCTCACTGATAAGGCTGGAAGGCCGCATGGATTTTCCAGCCTGGTTAAAGGAAGCGTAAGACAAAACTAACTGATCCGACGGCTTTGTCAGAAGCAGGTACAGATAATACCGCTGCATCAGCCCGTCTTCCCTGGAAGTAGGTGCCAGTTCGATCTGGCACTCCTTTAACACCTCCCGGTCCATGTCATTTAACAGACTTCCGCCGTCTTTCCGTCCTGGGACAATGCCCTCATTGACTCCTAAAAACAACAGCACCTTGATCTGGTCCAACCGGGTTCTGGTGATATCGCCAACCACCACCCGGTCCACCGTCGCCGGGATCACGCCCACTTGGATCTCCGCAAATCCAGCGTCCAGAATCTCCGCATACTCCTTCGCTGTGGCCTTTTCCGTTCCCAGAAGTTCTTTTAACCGCTCCAGAAGCTCTAACACCCGGTCATAGACCTGCTCGTACTCCTTGGCAAGGCTGAACTGCCCGGTTTGCTCAAAATACTGACGGTACTGATCCAGCTTTTCCCGCACCATACAGGTCTCCAGACACCCGATCACCCCGTCTGTCATGGAACCAATGGTCCGCTCCTCTGCTTTCATGCAGTCGCAAAACGGCTCCAGAACACTTAAAATTTCCTCTTTAAAGGCATTTAACTGATCCAGATTGATGTCTTTTCCACCGCGGTACGTCCGCTCCCAGGTCTCTTTCCACCATTTCCATCCACGGACCCCCATGGCGATCACATAATTTTCCAGCCGGTCCAGTTCTTCCTTTTTCTCCGTCAGAAGCCCGGTCTTCAACAGTCGGAACATACTCTCGTAATCGAAATCCTTCCGCACCGCGTCCAACGCCGCACGGATAAATTCCACCATCACATTTTCCAGGATACTCTTTTTGTTATCCATAAAATACGGGATCTTTTCCCGCTCGAACCGGTTCACGATCTCGTAGCGGTAGCCGGACAGATCCCCGGTGATCACAGCGATCTCCCGGTAGCGGACGCCCTGTTCCCGCACCAGCCGGTGGATCATGGATGCCGCAAATGCCGCCTCCTCTCCCGGTGACGCGGCCCGGAACACCCGGATCTCCTTCGGTTCCTGCTCCGACCTTCGACCATAGCGGTATAAATTCTTCTCCACAAAGGCGATAGCCGGACTGTTCTGGAACCGGGGCAGACATTTCCCATCCAGGCGCACGTCCTGATCCCTGCGGATCCCATTTCTCGCCGCCAGATCATTGACCCGCCAGATCATTTCCTTGCCCATATAGAATAAATGGTCGATGCCAGTCCGCTCATAAGGCTTTTCCGCCGGATCAATGGACACGGTGATGATCACCTGTTTCGCGTACCGCATCAGCAGTTCCACGATCCGGTACTGGACCGGAGTAAAGCCTGTGTAGCCGTCTAAAGTCACCACACTCCGCTTGATCAGCTCCGACCTTGGCAGCACCCGGCACAACACGTCTAAGATTTCCTCCGCCGTGATGTATTTCTCCTGGATCTCTTGCTGGAACGCCTCGTACACCGCGGAAATATCGTGAAGTTTTTCACAAAGCAGTGGCCCCGCGTGTTCCATGGCCTCTCTCAGATTCTCCGGCTGGATTCCGTACTGGTAAAGCTCCGACAGCATGGATTTTAACTGGTTCACAAACCCGGTCTGATTCAGATGGCTTCCATACAGGCCCAGATTTTTCTTCTGTCCCGCTGCCACCCGCCGAAGCACCATGGATTTGCCCATATCGTCCAGCACCTCCAAGTGCTCCACGCCCAGCTCCTCAAAGATCCGGTACGCCAGTCTCTGGAAGCTGACAATATCGATGTTCATGGTGCCGTGGTTGGGATGAAGGGTCACGATCTCCTTCTGGGTCTGCATGGTAAACTGCTCCGGGACAATGGCGATATAATTGCCCTCCGGTCTTTCCATGGACATTTTGATCAGATTCTCATATAAATAACGGGTCTTTCCCGACCCGGA
Organism: uncultured Lachnospiraceae bacterium; assembly: GCA_934418055.1. GTDB lineage: Bacteria > Bacillota > Clostridia > Lachnospirales > Lachnospiraceae > UBA3402. The sequence continues at coordinate 1,788 of CAKRWX010000032.1, read as the reverse complement.
ACTACCGATTATAAACTGCAATGACATATTATTTATCCGTCCTTTTCATTCTGAAACGTAACCGTCCAGTATCTTCCCAGTTACTCCTGGAACGATCTCTGGACCGCTGCACATATTTCAACAACCATCTCCATACATTATAGCAAAGAGTTCCCGGAGGTTCTACCATGAGTTCAAAAACAAAAATCGTGGTTTTACGCATGAAAGAAATTATCTATACCGCTATTTTTATTGGCCTGGCGATCCTTCTGATCTGCCTGCTGTTTATCATGTTCCACCCGAAAAAATCCGAGACACCGGCCCGGTCCGCCTCCTACATACCTGGCATTTACACCTCCTCTCTGACCCTGGGAAGCCAGAACCTGAATGTAGAAGTCACCGTGGATGACACCGACATCACCTCCGTCTCCTTCGTGTCCTTAGACGAGGCAGTCACCACCATGTACCCCTTGATGGAACCGGTGATGGCAGACCTGGAAAACCAGATTTTAGCCCGCCAGTCCACGGAAGATCTCTCCTATTCCATGGAGACCCGCTACACCGCCCAGGCCCTGTTAAATGCCATCGATAACGCCCTTCAAAAAGCCAGAATCCAGTAGTTGTTTTCTTCCCTTTTCTGTGTTATAGTGCAAGTATCCAATTATTTTTAAATACTTTTGCAGGCGAGGGAGAATTTATGCATCAACAATCAAAAGCCACTTCCAGTTCCAGCAGCAATCCAATCACAGAGGGAGTTATCTGGCAGCAGCTTCTTCTGTTTTTCTTTCCCATTTTATTTGGAACCTTCTTCCAGCAGCTCTATAATACGGCAGATGCCGTGATTGTAGGGCGCTTTCTTGGGAAACAGGCGCTGGCGGCAGTGGGCGGTTCTACCACGTCCATCATCAACCTTCTGATCGGCTTTTTCATCGGCCTTTCCTCCGGTGCTACGGTTATCATTTCCCAGTATTACGGAGCCAAAAAGGCCGATATGGTGGGCTATGCTGTCCACACTGCCATCACTGCCTCCATCATCAGCGGAGCTATCCTGACCGCTGTCGGATTCTTTGGCGCGCCGCTAGCTCTCCGCGCCATGGGAACGCCAGAGGATGTGCTGGTCTTTGCCACCCTCTATATCCGGATCTATTTCCTTGGAACTATCCCAAACCTGATCTATAACATTGGTTCCGGTATCCTGCGGGCAGTAGGCGATTCCAAGCGTCCCTTATACTTCCTGATGGCCAGCTGTTTTACCAACATTCTTCTGGATATTTTGTTGGTAATCCTTCTGCGGTTTGGCATTGCTGGCGCTGCTATCGCTACGATTTTTTCCCAATGCGTCAGTGCGTTTCTGGTAATATTCACTTTAACCCGCACCAAAGACCTGCACAGTCTGGTACTTTCCAAACTTGGACTGGACATGCGGATGTTAAAGCGGATTATCCACATCGGACTGCCATCGGGCCTTCAGTCCTCCATGTACGGCATGTCCAACGTGATCATCCAGTCCAGCATCAACGCCCTGGGAACGGATACAGTCAGCGCCTGGGCCGCTTATGGCAAGATCGACGCCATTTTTGGTATGATCGTCAGCGCCTTCGGCATCTCCATCACCACTTTTGTTGGACAAAATTACGGTGCCGGGAAATCAGACCGGGTACGCCGAGGCATCAAAGTCTGCATGGGCATGATCCTGGCTTCCACTCTTTGTTTAAGCTTCACTCTTTATAATTTTGGACAATACATTTTCCGGATCTTTACCACGGACCCTGAAGTGCTTACCATCGGTATGAACATCCTGCGGTTCCT
>CAKRWX010000031.1 GCA_934418055.1 uncultured Lachnospiraceae bacterium | reverse complement strand
GTGAGGGCGAATTTCCTATAAAAATGAGGAGACCCCAGGCGTTTCCACCTGGGGTAATTATGAAAAATCTATGTGCAATTTGACTATACAATCAACTCGCATTGCTGATTTTCTATGAATTTAGTATAGGAAAAGAATATGAACAAAGTGTGAACACCATGTAAATAAATAATGAAAACACGTGTGTACATGATATTTTTCTGTGCAAAATGCACAGAAGAAAAACGAACGCAGACGTAAGGCGTGGACTGCAGGAGATGGAAAGTGGAAAATTTTCTGCAATCAGGCGGTGTTTGCACTATATTCCGTACATGATTTGGTCTTGCGGAGATGGAAAAAATCTGTGATAATATATAGCGGCAGTAATTGGGTTCGGAGAGAAGGGTATTTCAAGAAAAATGATTGGGGAAAACATATGAATAGAGAGAATGAAGGCCGGTGGGACGGCCGAAAGGAGAAAGCCAATATGGCAGAGTACAACAAGCATAAGACCATAGTAATCGGACATAAAAATCCGGATACGGATTCGATCTGTTCTGCGATCTGCTATGCGAATCTGAAGAGAATCCTGACAGGACAGGATTTTGTGCCGGGACGCGCCGGACACGTGAATGAAGAAACCCAGTTTGTATTAAAATATTTCGGTGTACAGGCACCGGAACTGATCGAGCATGTAAAAACCGAGGTAAGGGATATTGATATCCGTCAGACAAAGGGCGTGAAGCGGAACATTTCCCTGAAAAAGGCATGGAATACCATGCAGGACGCGAACGTAGTCACACTTCCGGCAGTAACCGAGGACGGAATGCTGGAAGGTCTGATCACGGTCGGCGATATTGCTCAGTCCTACATGAATGTGTATGATTCCAGTATCTTATCCAAGGCCAACACCCAGTATGCCAACATCGTGGAGACACTGGAAGGCCATATGGTGATTGGAAGCGAGGAGAATTATTTCAACGAAGGAAAAGTTCTGATCGCGGCGGCAAACCCGGATATGATGGAGTATTACATTAGCAAGAATGATCTGGTGATCTTAGGCAACCGTTATGAGTCCCAGCTCTGTGCCATTGAGATGGAAGCGGCCTGCATCATTGTCTGCGAAGGCGCGGCAGTGTCCATGACCATCAAGAAGCTGGCACAGGAGCGTGGATGTACGGTCATCACCACTCCTTACGATACTTACACAGCGGCACGTCTGATCAACCAGAGTATGCCGATCAGCTATTTCATGAAGACAGAGAATTTGATCACCTTTGAGGAGACCGACGTTATTGATGAGATCAAAGAGGTCATGGCAAGCAAGCGCCACCGTGATTTCCCGATCTTAGACAAAAATGGCAAATACATGGGTATGATCTCCAGACGTAACTTGTTGGGCGCAAGAGGAAAATCCTTAATTATGGTGGACCACAACGAGAAGACCCAGGCAGTAGACGGTATTGAAAATGCCCGTATCCTGGAGATCATTGACCACCACAGATTAGGACCGATTGAGACCATGAGCCCGGTATTTTTCCGTAACCAGCCATTAGGATGTACTGCAACCATCATTTACCAGATGTATCAGGAGTCCGGCGTGAAGGTGGAGAAGGAGATTGCAGGACTGTTATGCAGCGCAATCATTTCCGATACCCTGTTATTCCGTTCCCCGACTTGCACCCAGGTAGATAAGAAAGCTGCTCTGGAGTTGGCGGAGATTGCTGGAATTGACGCGGAAAGCTATGCCATGGAGATGTTCGCGGCAGCAAGCAATTTAAAGACCAAGTCTGACGAAGAGATCTTCTATCAGGATTTCAAACGGTTCACCGCAGGTAAAGTATCCTTCGGTGTTGGTCAGATCAGTTCCTTAAATGAGCAGGAGCTGGAGAAGTTACAGGAGAGATTACAGCCATACTTAAAGAAGGTTCACGAGATGCATCCAGATGTGAATATGATCTTCTTTATGTTAACCAATATTTTGACAGAATCTACCCTTCTTCTGTGTGAGGGAAATGGTGCCGAGGCGATGATCCGCGAGGCATTCCACATGGAAGAAAGTAAGGAAAATCACGGAAGCGTAGAACTTCCAGGCGTGGTTTCCAGAAAGAAACAGCTGATCCCGGCCATTGTGATGGCACTGCAGGAGTAGGCGGGAGAAGAGTCTGACAGGCCAGCTGCAAGGGTTGACACAGAGTCAGACGGACAAAATCTGGAAAGAAAAAAGTGACAGATACAGGCGGGGACCTGGGAAAGAAGGAGAAGAACATGACATTTATCTATCCAGCGGTATTAACACCGCATAAAGAGGACGAAGGCTACCACGTAACCTTCCCAGATCTGGTGGGCTGCGAGGCAGACGGACCGGATCTTCAGGACGCGCTGGAGAACGCCAGAGCAGCAGCCTATGACTGGGTATGTGTGGAATTAGAGGAAGACGACCCGGATATGCCGGAGGTGACTCACGAGGAGGACATCTTACTGGATGAGGGAAGCTTCGTCCGTCAGATCATGATCATTGTGAAGCTCCTTCCGGACTATGATTGAGTTGGAAGAATGACTGCAAAAAGCGTGTAAGAAAGGCAGGAAGATACGATGGGAAAACAGTACTGGAGAGGCGGCAATATGCTCTATCCGGTTCCGGCTGTGATGATAAGCTGCGGCAGACCGGAAGAAAAACCGAATATTATTACGGTGGCTTGGGCGGGAACCGTCTGTTCCAGTCCTGCCATGGTGTCCATTTCTGTGAGAAAAGAGCGGTATTCTTATGATATTTTGAAAGAGACGGGAGAATTCGTCATCAATCTGATTACCCGTGATCTGACTTACGCTACGGATTTCTGCGGCGTGCGTTCTGGACGGGACGTGGACAAATTTGAGCAGATGCATCTGACACCGCTGCCATCCCAGCACATCAGCGCGCCGGGAATTGCGGAGAGCCCGGTAAACCTGGAATGCAAAGTCACCCAGGTGATCCCTCTTGGCAGCCACGATATGTTTATTGCGGAAGTGCTGGGCGTGACCGTGGACGAGAAGTACATGGATGAAAATGGAAAATTCCATCTCAATGACGCAGGACTGGTGGCGTACTCCCACGGAGAATATTTCGAGTTGGGTGAAAAACTCGGAAAATTCGGATATTCTGTGGCGAAGAAACCGGCAGTGAAGGCAGAGACGGTGAAAAAGCCAGCGAGACCGTCCGGCGCAGGGAAAAAGCCAGCAGCGGGAAATGGACGAAAGTCTGTGCCTAAAACTGGAAGTCCAGAGAAACGGAAAAGCAGGAGGAAATGATCATGGCAAAAAAGAATAACAATATCACTCTGATCGGCATGCCGGCATCCGGCAAAAGCACCATCGGCGTTCTGTTAGCGAAACGTCTGGGTTATTCCTTTGTGGATGTGGACATCGTGATCCAGGAGCAGGAGAAGCGTCTGTTAAAAGAGATCATTGCAGATGAAGGTTTAGACGGCTTTATGGCAGTGGAAAACCGTGTCAATGCCACTTTGGATGTGGAGAAATCCGTCATTGCTCCAGGCGGCAGCGTGATTTATGGAAAAGAGGCCATGGAACATTTAAAAGAGATCGGTCTTGTGGTATACTTAAAGTTAAGCTACGACGATCTGAAAAAGCGCCTTGGCAACTTAGTAGACCGGGGTGTGGTGTTAAAAGACGGCATGACATTGCTGGATCTGTATAATGAGCGGGTTCCGTACTATGAGAAATATGCGGACATCACCATTGATGAGGAAGGCAAGAGCGCGGGAATGGTTGTGGATGAACTGAGGAAACTGATCGAGGAACGATTAGGCAGATAATTCCAGTAATCAGCAGTCCGGTGAATTTCCAAGTAGCGATCAGACCGTTTGTAGAAATGGAATCAGGAACCAGTAAACCGAATCACGATGTGCTCTCAGAATCCGGGAGTCCATCATAGGAAAATGGAGGAGTTGCGTATGAAATATCAGATCATGGGAACCACAATGCCTGCAGTTGAGATTCAGTTTGACCGACCTGGTGAGAGTGTCTACACCCAGTCCGGCGGTATGACCTGGATGACCGATGGGATCCAGATGACTACCAACACCAAGGGCGGACTGATGAAGGGCCTTGGCCGGATGTTTGCGGGAGAGAGCATGTTTATGGCTACCTACACAGCGGAAAATGCAGGAAGCCGGATCGCTTTCGCGTCTACAGTTCCTGGCGAGATTTTTGCGCTGGATGTAGGCGCTACTGGCGGTATGATCTGCCAGAAAGGCGCATTCCTCTGTGCGGAGGAGACGGTGAATCTGAATGTCACTTTCAGTAAGAAGCTGTCCGCAGGCGTGTTCGGCGGAGAAGGTTTCATTTTACAGGACATTTCCGGAACCGGTATGGCATTTCTGGAGGTGGACGGTGACTTGGTGAATCGTTATCTGGAGCCTGGCGAGGTGCTGAAAGTGGATACTGGCAATGTGGTGGCTTTTGAGCGTACCGTTACTTACGATGTAGAGATGATTAAGGGACTGGGCAATATCTTTTTTGGCGGAGAGGGCTTATTCCTGACGAAGTTAGTGGGGCCTGGCCGTGTGATCATCCAGACACAGAATATTGCGGAATTTGCAGGACGGATCGCCCGGTTTATTCCCACTTCTGGAAAATAGAATGGGATCAAATGATAATCTTGGATTTGGAGGAAAGGGTTTATGAAACAGTTACTGGCGATTGGCGAGGCATTGATTGATTTTGCTCCAGAGGAGACAGGAAAGGAATTAAAGGACGTCAGCGCATTTAAACCAAAGGTAGGAGGCGCTCCGGCCAATGTCTGCGGCGCTTATGTGAAACTTGGCGGCGAGGCGTCCATGATCACCCAGCTGGGCAATGATCCTTTTGGTGATAAGATTGTGGAAGAGTTTCAGAACTGCGGTATTGGATGCGATTATGTCCGCAGAACCAACAAAGCCAACACTTCTCTGGCATTTGTGGCATTAAAAGAAGACGGCAACCGTGAATTTTCTTTCTATCGCAAACCTGGTGCTGATATGCTGATGGAGGCGAGGGACGTGGAAGCAGCATGGTTTGAGGAGGCTTATGCCCTTCATTTCTGCTCTGTTTCTTTAGGTGAGTTCCCGATGAAAGAAGCCCACAGAAAAGCCATTGACTGTGCAAGAAGAGCCGGTTCTATTATCAGTTTCGATCCAAACATCCGTCTGCCCCTGTGGGAGAACCCGGAGGCCCTGCGAAATGTGATCTGGGAGTTTGCACCTATGGCCCATATCCTGAAAATTTCTGATGAGGAATTGGAATTTATCACAGGAAAAGCAGATATCAAAGAGGCGCTGCCGAGATTATTTGCGGGAAATACCAGACTGGTGATCTATACCAAGGGCGCAGAAGGCGCTGAGTGCTATACAGAGAGTACTTCTGCATACGCTGACGGACAGAAGGTAAAGGCTGTGGATACCACCGGAGCAGGCGATGGATTTATCGGCGCGTTCCTGTACTGCCTGGCAAAAGATGAGGTGGAAGTTGGCCAGTTAGCATCCTTGAGCAGAGAGCAACTGGAGAAATATCTGGCATTCGCCAATAAATTCTGTGCCAAGAGCATTACAAAATATGGTGCCATTGCGTCATATCCGACATTGACAGAAATGTAAATAGCCCCTATAATAACGCATATGAGAGCATACAGAGACGTATTAAGCGGAATCTGTGTGCTCTTTTTGCATTAAAAGAAAGGAGATCAGACATGTTGAACGAAGAGGTACTTCAATATATCGAGGAACACTGGGAAGAGGGATATGAGCTTCTTCTGACCCTGGCGCAGATTCCGGCACCGTCCCATCACGAGGAGAAACGTGTGGAATTCTGCAAAAACTGGCTGGAGGCCATGGGAGCAGAGGGTGTTTATGTGGACGAGGCCCTGAATGTGGTGTATCCGTATCAGGCGGAGGCGGATAAGCCGCTGGTGGTATTTATGGCTCATACGGATGTGGTGTTTCCGGACACGACGCCTCTTCCATTAAAAGAGGAGGACGGGAAAATCTGCTGTCCAGGCGTTGGCGACGATACGGCTAATTTGGTGGCCCTGCTTTTGACAGCCAGATATGTGACCCAGAATCACCTGGCAGTGAAGGACTGCGGCATTTTATTTGTCTGCAACTCCTGTGAGGAAGGCATGGGCAATTTAAAGGGATCCAGAAAAATCTGCGAGACCTACGGAGACCGGATCAAGGAGTTCTACAGTTTTGACGGAACCATGGGCTGGCTGGTGAACCGGGCGGTTGGTTCTGCCAGATACCGGGTGACCGTGAAGACCAGAGGCGGCCATTCCTACGGTTGTTTTGGCCGGGAAAATGCCATCGCTGAGCTGGCATCCATCATTGACGACATTTACAAGATTCGGGTGCCGGAAGAGGGAAAGACCACTTACAACGTGGGAACCATTGAGGGCGGAACTTCGGTTAACACCATTGCTCAGGAGGTACAGATGCTGTGCGAGTACCGATCTGACCGGAAAGACGGACTGGAATATATGGAGAAAAAGTTCCATGAGATCTTTGAAAGCCACAAAAAAGAGCATGTAGAAGTAGAGGTAGAATTGGTTGGTCTGAGACCTTGTGAAAATTTAAACGAAGAGCAGGAAAGCCGGAGACAGGAAATGATCCGGATCGCCCAGGATATCTCAGAAGAACTGACTGGAATTCGTCCAGATGGAATTCCAGGTTCCACAGACTGCAACATTCCGCTGTCCATGGGAATTCCAAGCGTATGCTACGGTGCGGTAGCTGGTGAAGGCGCTCACACCAGAGAGGAATATGTGGTGAAAGCGTCCTTAAAGACCGGATATCAGGTGGCATTTGCCAGTGTGCTGCGGTATTTTGAGGAAGTATAATGGAATTTAGCAGGCTGGCGCAAGATTGGCGCAGATTGCTTTGTGACCACGGAAGATGTCATGCAGAGACATTTGACAGCAGGTAACATTTTTACATATCTATATATCAAGGAGGTACCGTATGGAAACATATGCGATCACCATTGCAAGAGGTTTTGGAACCGGAGGCCGTGAGATTGCCTCCAAATTGGCGGATGAACTGGGAATCCACAGTTATGAGAACCGGATCCTGACGCTGGCGGCCCAGTACAGCGGCATGGATGAGTCGGAGTTCCGGGAAGTGGATGAGAAACTGCGGGGAAGTTATGTGCGAAGCCAGATCCAGCGGATGCAGAAGCGTTTTCTGCCTCAGGGGCATATGGAGGAGTTTGTCTCCGATGACCGCCTGTTCCAGATCGAAGCGAAGATCATCCGGGAGTTAGTGAAGGCGGAAAGCTGTATCATTGTTGGAAAATGCAGTGATTACGTGCTGAAGGATTATGATAACGTGCTGAGTGTCTATATTGAGGCCCCCAGGGCGTATTGTCTGAAACAGGTCATGGACCGTATGGATGTGACAGAAGAAGAAGCGGCCCGTCTCATCACGAAAACGGATAAGTACCGGGCCGACTACTACAAATATTATACCAATGGAAATTACTGGACCAATCCAGTCAACTATGATCTGACTTTAAATAGTGGACGGCTTGGCCCGGAAAAATGTGTGGAAATGATCAAATCCGCTTTAAAGATTAAGCTGGGAGTCGAGGTCTGAAAATACCTCGCCCCAGGCTTCTTCCAGCCGGTCAAGGGTAAAGATTGCATTGGCCGGGCTGGTGGAAGGACATTTCACAGCAGTGCGGCCTGTATGCTCTTCACAATAGGTGTGATACAGCTTGTAGGCGGTGGCACCATTGGCGATGATGGTCTGGATGTCCGCCTCCCGCAGAATCTGGTTTAAGTTTGTCGGAATCACATTGCGGATACTTCCGTCGCTGGAACCGTGAATGTCACATTCCGCGACTACGTCCCAGAGGGCAATGTGGTGTTTTAATAGCATCTGCCGTTTGGCCTCAATGGAATCCGGCACTTCTTCATGGAGAAGCCGGGCAAGCAGTCTCCAGAACCGGTTCTGGGGATGTCCATAGTAGAAATTTTCTTCTCTTGATTTTACCGAAGGGAAACTTCCTAAGATCAGCAGTTTGCAGTCCGCGTCATAAACCGGTTCGAAGCCATGTTTGACTCTGGTATATCCTGGTGGAAGCTGATCTTCAATATAATCTTCTTCATTCAGTTTTTTGCGTTTCCGGCTCATGGGTGCCGCAACGCTGCCGTCTTTGGCCACAGATAGGACAAAGGCGTTGATTTTTAATTCATTTTCTTCATATAATCCGATACTCTGATACAGTTCCTTGTATTCCTTTAACAGACGGAATTTTAATAAAACCGCGTTAGCTTTTTTCCAGTCGGTGCTGACCAGACTGCCTTTGCGCTTCATATAATAATAAATCGGCGTCTGGACGGCGGTAAAGGTCTCGGCGTGGCGGATAAAGCTGAGATTGAACAGGAAATCTTCGCACCAACGCATCTGGGCATCCATTTCCAGATGGTTGTCCACGATCACCTGACGGCGGTACAGCTTGTTCCAGAGGACACCGTAGTAGAAATCCGCCGGGTCCTGCATCATGTAGGTGGCAAATTGTTCTCTGGTTAAAAGTCCCCGCTCCCGGATATGCTGTTTTTCGGTAAAAACAGCCTTGTCTACCCGGTAGAAGTCCGCAATCACCAGGTCACAGTTAAATTTCTGCGCCGCGTAGACCAAGGTTTCCGTGGCGTCCGGAGTCAGCCAGTCATCGCTGTCCATAAACTGCAGGTAATCACCCTTGGCAATCTGGATGGCCCGGTTGCGGCTGTCAGAGACACCGGTATTTTCTTTATTAATGATGTGGAAACGGGAGTCCATCTGGGCGTATTCACGGCAGATCTGAAGGCTTTCGTCCGTACTTCCGTCGTTGACCACCAGGATCTCCATATCTTTAAATGTCTGCTCCATGGCGCTGGTGAGACAGCGGCGGAGGTATTTTTCGGCATTATAAACAGGGATAATAAGTGAAACAAATGGCATGGGAAACACCTCTTATTAATTGTAAATTTAGAACGTCGGTTTTGTTTGGCGTTCTCAAGTGATGGTTCTATCCGTTGATGTCCCGCTTTTGGGACAAGTGCTTTACATTTTAGTATAACATAATTACGTGAATTTACCAAAGGCAAAATACAGCCCACACAAGGTATCCGCGCCGGAGGAGTGGCCGATGGCGTGGAACATTTGCTGAGACTGGGAAAATGGGACAGAACCAAGGTTTACCAGGGCTTCGGAGAACTGTCCTTCTGTGGCGCAGCGCAGGAATGCGGCGCTGATGGCGTTGGTTCTGGTGAGATTCCGGGTGATCTCCGTGGATAAATTCTGGAAATCGTCGGTCTCCTGTTTCCCAAGCAGGATCAGTCCGGCCAAGACGCCGCAGAGGAAATCATCTCCGCTGGGTGTCAAGCCGATGCCGAGCCCCGTAAGATTGGTGATGGGGGCATCAGTGCGGAGAATGGTTTCTGCCTGGGCGAGAAATGGGTCCGGGGCGGCAGAAGTGCCTGTCAGCGGCGTGTGGGTGTCCATAAATAGAGGGACAAAGCCTACGGGCGGGTATGTTTTCAGCAGGTCCAGAACGGTGTTGGACAGCTCGGAAGAGCAGACTTGCGTGGACCTGACGGGATTTGAACCGTTGGTCGGCGGAATCTGTTTGTTGGTAAGGTTGGTTTTGCTGTGGGTGGAACTGGAATGTGGCTCTCGTAGCTGCAGATCCACAACCTCCGGTTTATCCCAATGAAAACAGTGAGTACCGATCAGCAGTTTCCGGCTCCAGGCGGTGACTAAGACGGAGCCTCCGGGCTGAATGCCAAGTGTCTCCAGATCCTCGGTAGTCTGGTCGGTAATCAGACTTAAAGGTGAAAGCGGAGAGCCAGATACTTGAACAGCCAGAATCTGTCCGTCTACATTTAAGTTAATTGTTTTCTTGTATACAGAATGCACAGTGCCATGGCGGTGACTGTTTAAATAGTCAAAGGCGTACTGGGATGTGCGGGTAATGTTCAAAGGAGACATGATTCCGTCCTTTCGGGTTTTTATTGGTTTTTCAGGCGGTTTCATGCTCTTTCAGCCATGCCAGCGCCGCCTGATAAGCCTGCATTCCCTCTGATTTTGATGTATCCCGGTCAAAATCATGTTCCAGATAATAAACCGGGAAGAATTTACTTCCGGAGATCTTTCTTGCCATCTGCTTGGACTCCCGGAATGGCACATCCTGGTCACCAGAGCTGGCGGTGAAAAAGCCAGGCGGCAGAAGCGCAAAGTCTTCTTCGCTGAGGCTGTATCGTGCGATGTCCTCCGGCGTTCCTAACAGTTCCGGCCAGCAGCCATTCTGGCGGGCATAGATATAGATGGAATAACGGGTTGCCATAGGCCCGCTGGTCAAGAAGGCCGGTGTGGCGTCATCAGCTCCATTTTTCGTCTGAATCAGGGAATCCACCGTCTGTTTGGATACTGCAGGGAGTTTCGTAAACCAGGCATTGGGCTTTTTGAATTCCGGCAGATCAAAAGTGTGATAGCCGTAAAAGCAGAGAAGGCCAGATGGGGCAGTAAAGCAGGAACCAGAAGCAGCAGGAGCAGTTGACTCCGTGCTCAAGGCATCAGCGCCGTCAGCTCCGGACTTACTGCCGCAGAGCCGCTTCGCCTCCATCAGTGCCAGATAAGCTCCTGCAGACCGTCCAAACAGGTAATATGGAAGGTGGGAAGAACCAGTGGAATCCGCACATGTTCCTAGGATTTCCAACATCCCCATAACACCCGCATGAACCGCCTCCAGGATCACCGCCAGCCCCTGCTCCGGTGCCAGCGGATAATCCAGGCTGACCAGCTCATACCCGGCATTTAAAAATAAGTTTACATAACATGAAGGAAGATCGTCCGGTTCCCCGAACACCAGCCCGCCGCCATGAAGATAAAAGATCCGCCCGATGGCAGAGACAGACGGACGGAACACCCGCGCGTGAAGTTCATGCCCCTGAAAGGGGATGGTATAAGTTTCAGCAGTATTACTCATGATTTTATTCCTCCGAATGAAAATGATCTTGCAGCCGGAACAGGCGGGAATCCAGCATAATGCGGAATACCTGCTCCGGGTCTTCGAAATCCAGATCCAGCATAGACTGGAGCTTGCTGATCCGGTATTTGACGGTTTTGGGATGCAGAAACAGTTTCTCTGCGGTTTTTGAATAATTTTGTCCACAGGCGATAAAGGCGTCCAGGGTCTTCCAAAGCTCCGGCTGTTCCTTCCGCAGCTGTTTATTCTGGATGGTAAAGAGACTGTCGATGCGGTCTAAGTTATTCCGGTCCAGAAACAGCTTATAAAAGCCCAGACTGTCATAAGTCACCAGGTAATTGCCGGTGTAAAGCATATTGGCTAAAATGTGTGCATCCTGGGCCTGATGGTACAGTTGTTCGATGTGATAGCGGTCGTCAATGTTGCTGATGGTCACCTGATACGGGATCCCCATGTTGTTTAACAGCTCTTCCAGCCACAGAAAATCAGATTCTGAAGTGCCTGACGGAAGATTGAAAAGCAAAACCAGACGATCATGGATCTGCTGATAGGCATAACTGAATTTCTGAAGGTCAAGCTCCCTGCGGATCAGGAAAAATGTTTCCCCTGCGTCGGGGCCATCGGTCAGAATCGACGACTGGAATGTAGGAAGCTGGACCAGAACCATTTGATAATAAGGTCTGGAATCGATCTGGAGAAAATGCAGCGCCTGGTCGATGGATTCCCGTTCTGCCATTCGTCCGCTAAGGAGATCTCCGATCAGATCATTGTACCGCTGCATGGTGGACTGCTTCCTTAACATTTGCCGCATCAACGGCTCCATAATGGACAGGATCATGGTTTCGTACTGTGTGGTCTGTGGCACGGTGATCAGTGGAATCTGGTAATAATTGCAGTAATCCATGATGTAAGGCGGAATATCTGAGATCAGCCGCCCCAGTTTCAGTACGATGCCGCAGGTGCCGATTCTCTGCATGGAAATGAAAAACTTCCTGGAATTTTCCGCGTCCAGGATCTGCAATGCATAGAAACTGGTCAGCAGAAGCTGCCCCGGTTTTCCCCAGTTTTCGATGTCCGCCGCCTCCAGAACCATGACGCCTTTGACTTCCCGGTCCAGACAGTCGCCCCCGGCAATGACCGATGCACCGTAGAAAGACTGATTCTGCTTCAAAAGCTGGTTAAGAGTCATAAGTTTTATCCTCCATAGATAAAAAATAACGGATTGTTTGGGTACTTATGCCATTGAAAAGTAGTATTTTACCGAATATAATCAGATTATAACACAACCGAAATGCAGGAGGGAGATAATCTTGAAAAAAAGGAAAATTGTTATCGCTCTCGGAGGAAATGCCCTAGGGAAAAATGTGGAAGAGCAGCAGGCGGCAGTGGAACATACGGCCAAGGTGATCGTAGATTTAGAGCAACAGGGCTATGATCTGATCATCACCCACGGCAACGGCCCACAGGTGGGCATGATCCAGAGCGCCATGAACGAATACGCCGCATCCCACAGCGAGGCGGAGGTTCCGCTGTCCACCAGCGTAGCCATGAGCCAGGGGTATATCGGATTTGATCTTCAAAACGCCATTAAGGATGAATTATATCTGAGGGGAATCGACCATAAGGTGTCCACCATCATTTCCCAGGTGGAAGTAGATCCGGAGGACCCGGCATTTGCCCATCCCACCAAACCCATTGGACGTTTTATGACCAAAGAAGAGGCGATGAAAAAAGAAGCGAAAGGAATTCCCTGTGTGGAAGATTCGGGAAGAGGCTACCGTCAGGTGGTGGCGTCTCCGAAGCCGAAGCGGATCCGGGAACTTCAGACCATCCGGACACTGGTCAATGCAGGACACATTGTGGTGACCTGCGGCGGAGGAGGAATCCCGGTGATCCAGAAGGATGGAAAGTTAGTCGGTGTCAATGCAGTCATTGACAAGGACAGCGCGTCCAGTCTGTTAGCCGAAAAATTAGACGCGGAATATCTGGTAATCTTAACTGCGGTAGAGAAGGTAGCCATCCATTTTGGTAAACCGGACCAGCGGTGGTTATCGGAACTGACCGTAGAAGAAGCGAAGAAATACATGGCAGAGGGCGAATTCCCAGCTGGTTCCATGCTTCCTAAGATCGAGGCGGCAGTCCAGTTTGCCGAGAGCAAAGAGGGAAGAAAAACCTTGATCACCCAGTTAGAGAAGGCGGCAGAGGGGATTGCAGGAAAGACGGGAACCGTAATTCATGTCTGAGAAACAGACCCCGATTCGCCATTGAAAAAAGCAACACGATTGTTTATAATGAATCTGTTAAATTTAACATACTAAGAGGAGGAACATACCAATGTTATTTACGGTAGTTAAGAAGAATACCTATCAGGATTCCATTAACCTGATGCTGCTTACCAACCGGATCAACACCCTGGAAGGTGTAAAGCAGAGCCAGATTATGATGGCAACTGATGCCAACAAGGATATTTACCGCAACGCGGGACTTCTGACTGCAGAGGCAGAGGCAGCAGCGCCTGGCGATATGTGTATCGTTGTGGAGGCAGACAGCGAGGACATCGTTGACAAGGTATTAGAGGAAGTAAAAGCATTTTTAAATGATATGTCTGTGAAGAAAGAGAAACAGGCATTGACCAGCGTTACTACCTGGGATGAGGCTTTAGAGCAGCTCCCAGATGCCAACATGGCATTATTTTCCACACCAGGCGAGTACACTGCGCCTGAGATCGAGACAGCCCTGGACAAGGGACTGCATGTATTTTCCTTCTCTGATAATATTTCACTGGAAGATGAGATCCGCCTGAAAAAGAAAGCCCATGACAAGGGACTTCTCTTCATGGGACCGGACTGTGGTACTGGAATTATCTCCGGTATCCCGATCGCATTTACCAATGTGGTAAAACCTGGCAACATCGGCATCGTAGGTGCGTCCGGAACTGGTATTCAGGAAGTGACCGCCATCATTGACCGTCTGGGTGGCGGTGTGATCCATGCCATCGGTACTGGCGGACGTGATCTGAACGCAAAGGTCGGCGCAATCACTGTGAAAGACGCCATCGTTGGTCTGGAGCATCATGATCCGACCGACGTGATCGTTGTGATCTCCAAGCCACCGGCAAAAGAGGTTCGTGACGAGGTTGTGGCTCTTCTTCAGAAATGCACCAAACCAGTGGTTGCTATTTTCTTAGGAGAGAAACCGGAGAATCACGAGGGCAAAGTATACCTGGCTCATACATTGGAAGAGACTGCACGTATGGCAGTAGATCTGGCTAATGGCGATCCGATCAAGGACAACTACTGTGATCCGATCAACTATGAGGTTTCCAAGCCGTTAGCAGCAGATAAGACCGTAAAAGGCTTATATTCCGGCGGAAGCTTAGCAGCAGAGGCTGGTATGCTGATCGCAGAGGCGCTGAACCTGGGCGGCTTAATTAAAGAAGAGGGTTACATTTTAAAGACCGGCGGTTATGAAGTAGTCGATCTGGGTGATGATGTATATACACAGGGTAAACCACATCCAATGATCGATCCTGAGGTTCGTATCAAGAAGATCTTAGAGTGTGCGAAAGATCCTCAGACCGGCGTTATCTTATTAGACTGCATGTTAGGTTATGGATGCCATCCAGATATGGCAGGCGCGTTAGCTCCAGCCATCCGTGAGGCACAAAAGATCGCTAAGGCAGACGGCCGTGAGCTGTATTTCGTAGCAAGTGTCTGCGGAACTAGACAGGACCCACAGGACTATGACCGCGCAGTAGCAGAGTTAAAGGAGTGCGGCGTTCTGGTTGAGGAGAGCAACGCAAGAGCCATCCGCTTAGCACTGAAATTAAAAGGTATTGATTATAAAGAAAACAGCCGTGGCCATGTAGAGGCGGCAGTGGACGAGACTCCGCTTCCAGAGCCGGATGAGAAGATCATGGAGCTGTTAAATACCAAACCGCGTGTGATCAATGTCGGCGTCCGCAGCTTCAACGATTCCATCGTGGCTTACAACGGGACCAGCGTTCAGTTTGACTGGAAACCAATGGCTGG
>CAKRWX010000030.1 GCA_934418055.1 uncultured Lachnospiraceae bacterium | reverse complement strand
AAGGTACTGAACAGTTACAGGTAATTATTTTTTACATAAGGAGATTTTCATCATGACTGAGACATTATCCGCATTACAGCATACACTGCAGGCATCGGTTTCTCCCTATCATTGCGTTATGGAGGCATCCAGATTATTGGAAGAAGCCGGTTTTCACCCATTAACTTTGACTGGAACCTGGGATCTGAAAGAAGAACAGGGATACTATCTGCCGATCTTTGATTCTTCCCTGATGGCATTTACCATCGGCAAACAGAACGGTGCTCTTCCATCCCTTCGCATGGAAGCAGCCCACACCGACTGGCCTTGCCTGAAATTAAAGCCATCTCCGGAAGTGACCACCGGACGTTACGGCAAATTAAATGTGGAAGTTTACGGCGGACCAATCTTAAATACCTGGATGGACCGTCCTCTTTCCATGTCCGGTAAAGTCTGCGTGGCAGGCAGTGATCCATTTTCCCCGAACGTCCACTTCATCAATTTTAAGCGTCCGCTTCTGACGGTGCCGAACCTGGCCATCCATATGAACCGGGAAGTAAACAACGGCGTGGCATATAATCCACAGGTGGATATGCTTCCGCTTCTGACCATGATCAAAGATACCCTGGACAAAGACCATTACTTCGTCAACCTGCTGGCCAAAGAAGTCGGCTGTGACCCAGAGGCGATCCTGGACTATGAAATCTATGTATACAACCTGGATGACAGCACCACTTTAGGCATAGACGAGGAATTTTTCAGTTCCCCAAGACTGGATAACTTAACTTCTGTTCAGGCATGTCTCACCGGAATCCGCGCTGGTTTCCGTGAAAATGGCATCAACGCCATTTTCCTCTATGATAATGAGGAGATCGGCAGCCGTACCAAACAGGGCGCTCTTTCCGCAGTTACAGACCGGATCCTGGAAAAACTGTACGCATCTTTAGGCTTCGGGCGTACCGATTATTTAAACGCCATCATGGGCGGTTTCTTAATCTCCATGGATGTGGCTCACGCCATGCATCCAAACCACACGGAGAAATGTGACATCAAGAATCAGATCTTCTTAGGCGATGGCGTAGCAATCAAAATGGCTGCCTCCCAATCCTATTCCACAGACGCATCCTGCATCAGCGTCGTAGAAGCGATCTGTAAAGACAGCCACATTCCATATAAAAAATTCTCTAACCGTTCTGATTTAAGGGGTGGTTCTACCTTAGGCGCATTATCTTCCGCCCTGTTAGCCATGAAGACGGTAGACGTAGGCGTTCCGATTCTGGCTATGCATTCCGCCAGAGAACTGATGGGATCCGCCGATCAGGCCGCTTTAGAAGCCCTGGCTTCCAAATTCTTCCTGGTATAAAGTAAAGAAATTGTCGGTCTCGGTCTGATCATTTTCATCAAAATGAATATCCGACCACATTTCATCAGAGAAATTTACCTGATTCTCCTGCTGAAAACTGGAGTAGATCTGTCGAAAGGCCTGGTTTTTACGAGTTTCGTAAAGCCGGGTCTTTCTTTCCTGTGTGGCGTCCGCGTCATAATCATTGACACACTGGAAAATGTAATACTTTCCATCATATTCCGTCACCGGACTGATCTGCCCGTTTTCCAGATTAAAAGCCGCAGTCTCCAAAACCGCCGCGTATTCTCCTCTTCCGATCTTCCGGTCGATCTCCACATCTTCCGATACTTCCTTTGCCACCGTCTGGAAATCCTCATTGCCATCCGTCACCCGCTCATACGCTGTCTGGGCCGTTTCCGGATCAGAAACCTGGATCTGCAGCACTTCAATGACCTTGGCATCACTGTCGCTGACCTCCAGATCAATCGCCTCCGTCAGCTGCCCCACCGTCTTATTGGCAATATAATACTGCTGATACATGGTCTCCACATCCTCTTCCGTGATTCCCATGTACTCCAGATCCCCAGAAGTCAGACTGTTAAAATAGGTCTCCGACAGCTGATGGATCCGGTCTTTTTCCGCGCTGGTCAGACTGATCTCCTGGTTCTTGGCAAGCAAATTCATGGTTTTTAAATCCTTCAGAAAGCTCTGCACCTGATCCAACAGATAATTCTCAAATGTCTGACCATTTTCCAGGGTCACATCCCAGATCTGGTCCGTATAGGTCTTTTCATAGCGGTTCCGCTCTGTGGCCACCACGATCATCGCCTGGGCCTTTGGATAATCTTGGTTCTCTCGTGTTTCCGACATCATCGGAAGACCATTTTTACAGCCAGACAACACAAAAACCAGACTGACAGCACCTGCCGCCAGCCCGGATCTGATATGATTCCATTGTTTGTTTCTTTTCATTCAGTCACTACCTCTTATAGCCAAAACTTATATTTTTTGTCCGCAGGACTCCTTCATCGGCCCGCAGTCATCATACCAGGAGTTTTAAAATCTTAAGAACTCCATCGTTCATATTGGAATCCGCCTCAAATCTGGCCTCCGCTTTCACCTCTGGTCTCGCATTGGCTACGGCAAAGCTGTAATACGCCTGACGGATCATCTCCACATCATTTAACTGATCACCGAATACCATGGTTTCTTCCGGCTTGATTTCCAGACTTTCCTGCAAAATCTTGATGGCCTGCCCTTTGGAGACGCCGATAGCCATGCAGTCCATCCACATATCACCGGAAATGGTCATTTTCAGACGATCTCCAAAACGTTTCCGCAGCTCTGCGGTGGCTTCCTGCACCCCATGTTTTTTGTATGCAGAAATCTTAATGAACTGGTCGTCCACTTTGGTCAGATCTTCCACCCGTTTTACCTGGAATTTGTAGCCATTGATCATCCAGTCGGCAAATTCTTCATCCTTGGTGTCCATATATGCGTAATCCGGGCCGCTGACCATCACTTCCAGTTCTGGCATCTTGCGGATCTCCTGGATCAGTTCAATCACCAAGTCTCTGTCAATGGTATTTAAAAACAGATTCCGTCCATGGCATCCTACATAAGCGCCATTGTCTGAAAGATAAAAAATCCGCTCCTTGATGGGATCAAACAGGTCCTCGATGCTGGCCCACTGTCTTCCACTGGCCGCTGCAAATTGAATGCCTTTTTCTTTTAATTTTAAAATAACATCGCATAACTCTGGATTCAGTTCATGGGTACCGTCATGTACCAGTGTTCCGTCGATATCTGACGCGATCAGCTTAATCATTCTTCTTCATCCTCCTGTTCCATCAGGCTCTTCCACTCCCGGTAAACTCTGGATACCGGAAGACCTACTACCGTATCATAATTGCCCTGGATGGATGCCACATATCTGGCAAAGGCACCCTGGATTCCATAAGCGCCAGCCTTGTCCATCGGCTCCTCGGACTGACCGTAAGCGGTAATCTCCTCTTCTGTCATGGGATTGACCTTCACATCAGTCTTCTCCACGAACGTCACGCCCCGGTCGCAGTCCTGATCCTTATAGATCAATGTCACGCCGGTGTATACCTGGTGGGTTCTTCCCTGGATGCTGCGGATCATCTGGCAGGCATTCTCATGATCCGATGGCTTTCCTAAAATCTCGCCATCCACAGACACCACCGTGTCCGCCCCTAAGATGATACTTCCCTCCGGTGCAGAAAATGCCACATCCTCTGCTTTCTGCTCAGACAATTCCATCACCACCAGCTCCGGATCTGTGGAAGTAATCACTTCCTCCATGCCGCTGGGAATAATCTGCGGCTGGATGCCGATCTGCTCTAACAGTTCCTTTCTTCTCGGCGATCCTGACGCCAGGATCCAGTGAAATTCTTCTATGTTTTTCATAATTTTTCCCCTTTGTGTAGATATCCCTTTGCGTTTCAGACACAACAGCTGCTGTGCCAGGTACGCAATATATAAGAAAGCACCCTCTCGCAGGCGGACGCCTATGGGCGGATGCTTAATCTTCCAATGACTGGTTCTTCCTCGCCCTCGTGATCTTCTCTCAGTGCCTGACGGAAGCAATACAAAAAGTCAGAAATATAGAAGAACAAAAGGCTCATCGCCAGTCCTTTTTCCAGATTTTCCGGAACCAGGCCAGCTAAATGGTGAAGAAATCCATTTAAAAATCCATAATAAACAATACCAAGAAGACCCCATCCCAGACTGCTCTCCAGGCAGATAATCCCCTTGTAATTAAACGGCTTCTCACTGTAATCCCACCAGAAGCTCCCAAACAGATGGATCATCACAGAAGCTGTAAATAATTCCATCAATGTCGCCATGATCATGGAAGCCAGATAAAGTTCTACATAACTGCCGGACACCGGCTTTAGTAAGATACTTGCTCCTAATGCTCCAAATCCGTAAATAATACAGAACGGACCATGACCAAATCCCCGGTTCAGCACCGGAGTCTTATACTCCGCGCTCAGCACAACGCATTCCAGAAGATATCCCAGAAGGCTGCACAGAAAAAACCAGATGACGATGTGATAAATACCCATGAATGACTAAATTCCTTTCTAAAAATATCCCAAAAACTAATACATCAGATTCACAAGCAGTGCCAGAATTACCCCTAAAATAGCGCCTGCGAACACCTGAAGAGGGGTATGCCCCACAAATTCCTTTAATTTTTCCTGAAACTGTTCCATATTCAGCTTGAAAATATCCTGCTCCATGATCATATTCAGGAGTCTCGCCTGTTTGCCAGTCTCCCTGCGGACACCTGTGGCGTCATACATCACAATAGCCGCCAGAATAAAGCTGACTGCAAATTCAAAGGATGACACTCCATAGCATAAGCCGGAGGAAACCACCAGCGCACACACCGTAGAGGAGTGGGAGCTTGGCATACCGCCAGAACCCACCAGACGCTCTGGTGAAAATGATTTGTTTAACATGCAGTCAATGATCGTCTTCAAAAGCTGGGCTACCACCCAGCCAGTCACAGAACTGACCAGCACCTGATTCTTCATCAGCTGTTCCCACATAATTGCTACTCCTATCTTTCGTTGTAACTGCTCCGGTAACGGTTTCGTACCTTCACAATTACTTTTTTATACTGACTGTCTCGGACGCAGAACCGGTCCCAGCAGATGTTTGATCTTTCCTGCCACCTCTGCGGTACCACAGAACTTATCCGCATACAACAGAACAAATCCCTCCTTGTACTTTGGCGGGATCGGTGTCAGCGGCCACATATGCCGCAGAATCATATTCTGTTCCTTCTCCGGGATCTGGAAATAACGGATGGCATTGTCCATGGCTACCCGCGGATGGGTAAATCCGTGGAAATGCTCTCCTGTCTCCTTTGCGTGGGTATGCCAGTCATACAAGAACAGGTCATGGAGAAGACCTGCTCTTGCCACAGCCACGTAGTCCCAGTTTCTGCTTCTGCAGATCCGGTAACTCATGTAAGATACCTGGATGCAGTGAGTCTTACAGGTGGTCTTTCCATGCTGAATAAACTGATCCATGGACTGAAATACCGGATCATCCAGAATATCCTGGACACATGCCAGATATTCCGGATCGTCCTCATATTTTCTTCTCTTCACCCACGACTCATCCTGGGCCCATGCCCTGGCTTCGTGCAGTTCTTCTCTTGTTAACTTGATCTCATTTTTCATGACCTTTTATGTTCCTCTTTTCATTAATAACCAATCAGCCAGTCATATAACTCCTGATATTTCAGTGCGGAAGTATTCCAGGAATAATCTTTCGCCATAGCCCGGTCAACGATCTTATTCCATTCACGCTTCTTATCATAGTAAATATGCTCTGCGTAGCGGATGGTACCTAACATCTCGTGGGCGTTGTAGTTGGCAAAGGAAAATCCAGTGCCGGTGCCCTCGAATTCATTATAAGGCTGAACCGTATCCTTTAAGCCGCCGGTCTCACGGACGATCGGAACGGTGCCGTAGCGGAGAGCCATCAGCTGGCTTAATCCACATGGCTCAAACAAGGAAGGCATCAGGAATGCGTCGCAGGCTGCGTAAATCTTATGGGATACTGCCTCGGAATAATAAATGTTGGCAGATACCTTGCCATGATACTTCCAGTCATAATACCGGAACATATTCTCATAACGCTCTTCACCAGTTCCAAGAACCACCAGCTGGATGTTATCGCTGCAGATATCGTCCATGACGCACTGGATCAGATCTAAGCCCTTCTGATCGGTCAGACGAGAAACAATACCGATCATCATCTTCTTATCGTCCTGTTCCAGTCCTAATTCTGCCTGCAATGCCCGTTTATTCTTGATCTTCTCCTTGCGGAAGGTTCTGGCGTCATAATTCTGGGCAATCAGCTGATCCGTAGCCGGGTTAAACTCATTGTAATCGATTCCATTAACAATACCGCGCAGGCTGTTGGAGCGGGCTCTCATAAGTCCATCCAAACCTTCGCCGTAAAATGGCATCTTGATCTCTTCCGCATAAGTATCACTTACGGTAGTGATAGCGTCCGCAAATACAATACCGCCCTTTAACAGGTTGCCGTCTTTATAGGCTTCCAATTTATCCGGTGTGAAATAGTAATCGGACAGTCCGGTCAGTCTCTGGATCGTCTTCACATCCCAGACACCCTGGAACTTTAAGTTATGGATGGTAATGACGGACTTCATATTGCAGAAGAACTCTCCGCCGCGGAAACGGTCTTTTAAGTATACCGGGATCAGACCTGTCTGCCAGTCATGGCAGTGTACCACATCCGGCTGGAATCCAATGACCGGAAGAGCGGATAATGCCGCGTTACAGAAGAAGGAAAACTTCTCCAGGTCGTAAAGCCAGTCCCCATATGGCTTCGGTCCGTTAAAATAGCTCTCATTATCAATGAAATAATAGGTAATTCCATCTAACACGTAAGTCAGAATTCCCACATAACGGCTCTCACCCAGATAATCCATGTAAAAGTGATCCACATAAGTCAGTTTATCTCTCCATTCCTGCTTGATGCACAGGTACTTTGGAATCATGATTCTGACATCATAATAACGCTTGTCAAAACACTTTGGAAGAGAACCGACAACGTCTGCCAATCCTCCAGTTTTAATAAACGGAACTGCCTCAGAAGCAACAAATAATATCTTCTTCATGTAACACCCTCCTTCAAAGGAGTCTTCCCACAACTCCCTAATAACTATAAGTATACAATACTTTTCTCAAATTAGGAAGTGTTTCCTACATTCTTTTATAATCCAGGCGGATCTTATCGGAAAGAAGGGCAATAAACTCGGAGTTGGTTGGTTTTCCTTTCCCATTGCTGACCGTATATCCGAAAATGGCGTTGATGGTGTCCATTTTTCCACGGCTCCAGGCAACTTCGATGGCATGGCGGATGGCCCGCTCCACACGGCTGGAAGTGGTCTGGTGCTTCTTGGCTATGGTCGGATACAGAACTTTCGTAACCGAAGTCAGCATCTCCTGGTCATTGACCGATTCCGCAATGGCGTCCCTCAAATACTGGTAACCTTTGATATGGGCCGGAACGCCGATCTCATGAAGCATCTGGGTGATATCATTTTCTAAGTTCTGTGCCATATATTCCGACTGGTTCTCATAAGGTTTGATCTTTCTTGCCGCTGACAGGCTTAAACTCCGTGGTTTCAGGCCAAATCCGGCAATTCTATGTAATTTATCCATGATTACCTCCGGTTTAAAAGGCTTCATGATAAAATAGCTGGCTCCTACACGGAAAGCGTCTTCTGTCACATTTTCGCTTCCGGCGGCAGAAACTACGATAAACGACGGCTTTTTCTCCAGATCTTCTGACGTTTTCACCTGTTCCATAACGCTGATGCCGTCCATTCCTGGCATGATCACATCCATCAGGACAACATCTGGTTTTGTCGTTTTGATCATCTCCAAAGCATCTTCACCAGTCTGTGCTCTTCCGACGATCTGAATTCCTGATTCTTTCTCCAGCATTTCGTTTAAAACTTCCATGGTTTTTGGATTATCTTCTGCAATCGCTACGTTTAACATTGTCATAATCAGTGACCTCCTCATTGCTGCTTATTTGTTTATACTGATTATAGACAAATTCTCTTCTTTTGCGCAACGCATTATGGACGCATTTTTCGACACCTCCATCCGTCGGCGGCATTCCCGGAAAGCAGTTAAACATCCGTTTTTGATAAAATGAACACGGGCCCACCCTGGTTTCAGGGAGAGCCCGTATAAAATTATGATTTTTATTAGAAAACCATTTATTCCGCAAATACCATCACTTTCTCAACTACACCGTCTGCGTTCTGCCACACCATACACTCAGAGCCTTCGACAACATCCGTTAATTTTACGATATTTTTTGTCAGATAAGGAACAACCTGGGCATCCGCCGCGATCTCATATTCGGTTCCATCGGTGGCTGTCAAAATAGTTTTGCCATCCTTTTCTTCTGCCGCACCGGCTGCTACCAGGTACTGAGGAACGACTGCATCCTCTGGAATGTTGACGATCACCACGTATGGAAATGCCTGCGGCGGCAGGGACATGGTCATGGCCGGTCCTAAATATGCCTCAAATTTTCCTTCTTTTACATCCGCTAAATCTACCGGCATTCCATCAGTATCCAGAATAAACGTACTGTTCTCATCCACCATCAGGATCATATCACCCTGGGCAGAATTCTCTGACTGGTTATCTGCAACGATCTCATTGCCATCTACCGAATGGATGAGTCCGGAGATCTTTAATGGAATATCGACTTCCATTTCTTCTCCAGTGGTCTCTTCCGCGCTTGTTCCAGGCGCTTCTCCAGTCTCCACTGCCGGACTTTCTGTCTCAGTTTCTGTGGTCTCCGCTGCGGATTCTGTCTGAGATGGGGTTGTCTCTGCCGGTGTCTTGGAAGAACATCCAGTTGCCATGATCATGGCTGCTGCAATTCCTGCGGTTGCTATCATAAATTTTTTTCTCATAATATTCATCCTCCTTATGGGTTTCTAACACAGAATGGAAAGACTGTGCTTTCCGTTCTGTAGGGCCATTATAGCCGAGAACCTTCCAAAAAGCTATTACGCCCTTCTGAAGAATTCTTACAAAACCCTCAAGATTCTAAATTTTTATAAAGAATTCGTAACTTACTTTAAAACAATGGCATAAACCGCTTCCACTACATCCATGGCCAAAGAACGGTCAACCAGGGAAACTGGTTCTCCATCCACTTCTACCAGACAGGTGCTTCCATCGTAACGATACAGGGCAATGGCAATGGTCGGATCATCGTCCCGGTCCAGATGGATGGTCAGACGGATCTCCTCTTTCTGAGCTGGCTTTTCATCCGTAAACTGGTCTGATTTTAATGCTTTTAACGCAGTGATCAGATCATCGGAAGGAAGTTCCTCATCACCATAATAATAAGTCCGGTCATTGCCCTTCTTCTCAGAAGTGATGGTGTAAGTCTGGCCTTCCAGCTCCACATCAATCTGACTGATCTCAGAGTAATCCACAGAAAGCAGTTCCTGATGACGCAGGTCATTGTAAGAACATTTCATCAGTTTCTCATAGTCGTTGCCAGTCAGCTGGTAGATAATGCCAGAATCATCGATCACTGCATAGGCTTCGGAGACCTGACTCTGGTCGTCGGATGCCGTCTGATCCTTAGACTCTGTCTGTTTTGTTTCGTCCTCCTGCTTTGCAAATGGATCTGGATTCTTCTTTTTCTCTTCTGCACTGCGGCTGACCTGGATCTCCATGGTCTGGGACTGGCCTTTCTGATCGCCCTCTTCTGGCGTGTAAGTTACCTGGATTACCTGTTCCGGGTTATCCAGTCCGTACTCGGCCAGTTCTTCCTCAGAAGCATGGGCTGACGCGTACTCCGTCAGATCCAGATTGGCCAGATTTCCTAAAAATTTGTTCACGCTGGATGTATCCAGAGGCTTCTTGGTTCCATTTTCCTCTGTAAAATAAGTATCTTCGGAATTATAGGTATCGGTCTTGTTGTCTTTCTCGTAATCTACCGTATAAGAGGCATTTCCCGTAAAGGCAAACTGATCTGCCTGTTTTAAATCCGGGATTTCATCCCGCGCCAGCATATCGCTGATTTCTGCGTCAAATTTATCCATAGGATCTTCCTTCACCAGGTACACATTGCCGTCTCCGATGGACACATATCGCTCGGAATCCATGGTACTGAAATCACCTAATGTCACTTCGTAGTCCTGGCCATCTGCCGTAAAGTCAATGGTGCAGGTTGGCTGGTCAAGACCATACTGGGCCAGATCTTCTGCTTCCTCAATCTTAAACGATACGCCAAACTCCTCAAACGTGCTTAACAGATCCTTGATTTTCTTCTCACTGACTGGGAATTCACTATCATCATCGTAAGTCCAGACAGCATCGTCTCCCTCTTCTTTATGGAAGGACAATTTCGTTCCATCCTGGTTCCAGGACAACGCTGTGAATTTGTCTTCTGGAATTTCCAGAATGATCTCATCGCTGTTTTTGATCTTTTCCTTGTGTTCCTCCGTCCGCATCACGGCCCAGGTGGCCACGCAGGCCACCGCCAGGACTCCAGTTAACACTCCGATTTTCTTAGACCGTTTCATGCTGCAGCCTCCTTCTTCTTACTACCACGCAGATACCGATTCCTAAATATACCAACGGGAACACGCCGATCATCAGAACCTTCAGTAAGGATGAAGTAGAATCGCTGATGGTCAGATAGTTATAATTCAGGGATTTGCTCCGGATGGCCATGGCCTCCCGCTCGCCTACCAGGGAAGAAACCGCATTCATGGCCAGATCGTCATTGGCTCCTGAAGAGTACGCATTATAAGTATCGTCTAAGAACATAGAAGAGCCAAACCACACGATCTGTCCACCATTTTCCGCATCAATGGAAATGGCTGTAGAAAATGGACCGTCCACATCGCCGTCTTCCTTCTCATAAGTATCCAGACTGTAGCCTGCAACCTTGGAAAATGCGGATTCCGAAGTGGATAACAGAGAAGAAACGGTTCCGCTTGGGTTGTATCCAGATACGTTTAATCCCTGAGCCAATGGCATGATCACGAAGTAATTGGCCTGGATTAAGGAATCTGTCATATCATTCTGCTCGATATTCGGAAGCAGTACATAAGGAGTCTGGAACGCGTAATGGGTACGGTCACCCTCAACGATGATTCCGTCACTGGCTGTCACACCATAGTCGTTTAAAAGGCCATAGAGATTGGTCAGTGTTCCTTCTTTCGTCGGGCCAGCCATCACCAGAAGTTTACCGCCGTTTGCTACATAGGACATCAGCTGAGTTTCCTCTTCCACAGAGATATCGCTGGTCGGGCCATAGATCATGATCACGTCAGCGTCTTCCGGAATCTGGTCTTCATTTAACAGGGAAAAACTGTGAGTCTCGACATTTTCCTTCTCCAGCTGATCCTTGAAGGTCTCTGGAAGCTCTGCCTCTCCATGTCCTTCCAGCACGTACATCTGCGGCAGCTCCTCGCTGACCACATAGTCGATGGCGGAAGTGATGGCTCCCTCTCCATCGAAAGAAGTATTGTAAGTATAGGAATATGGATTGGAATCCTGTAAATAAATGTCATTGTAGCTGATGAAACGGTTTTTGTCACCGCACTCTACTACCAGGCTGTTGTTCTGGACGTCCTCATCGGTGTACTGTTTGGCGAAAGTCGGGTACACATCCGGGTTTTTCTTGATCACCTGGATATGGTCGGACAGGCTCTCATATTTGCTTAACAGGTTATCCAATACGCTGTCCTCTTTGCCAGACTGTACGATCCAGT
Source organism: uncultured Lachnospiraceae bacterium (assembly GCA_934418055.1). Taxonomy (GTDB): domain Bacteria; phylum Bacillota; class Clostridia; order Lachnospirales; family Lachnospiraceae; genus UBA3402. The sequence goes on along the minus strand of CAKRWX010000030.1, from coordinate 3,791 downwards.
AGATGTTCACGTCCTTTTCCAGGGCATTGACCACCACTTTTGTATTGCTGGTGATGGAGTACAGTTTGGTGGAACTGATATCATATTTCATAAGGGAAGAAGGCAGAGAACCGGCCAGCACATTGACCACCACCAAAATCGCCAGCACCACTGCCGTAATCGCCAGGGAATAAGCGCCGCCCTGGAACGCGATCCGGTTTTCTTGTCTTTTCATCAGTTATACCTCCTCTTCTCCAGTGACTGCACGGATAAAAATAAGAAGAATACGATCACACTTCCGTAATATACCATGGCGGTCAGATCAAATACGCCATTGACAAATACATTGAACCGGGAAAATAAGGACAGCTGCTTCATGATCTTTGGAAGCAGTCCCTCAAAGCTGGAACTGTGGAGCACATAAGTGATCACCACGGCCAGGATCAGGACAATGCTGACTCCCGACCCCAAAGCATCATTTTTTGTTAAATGGTTCACAATGTATCCCAGGATCAAAGCCAGTACAACCAGGGCAATGGCAGATCCAAGAGCTGTGGCGGAAACATATTCCGACAGGCTGACACTGTAATAATTTAACAGGATCGCAGCAATTCCGATCCCTGCTGCCAGGCCCTGGTTATCCGTCAGAGAGGAAATGAATACACCAACTGCAATCAATGCCGCTCCCATGACGAAAAACGCCAGAATGGAACCGTAAGAAGTCAGCAGGTACACATCACCAAACTGGGCGAAAATCATCGGATAAATGCTGATGATGGCCAGCGGAATGGCGTAGATCACTAAAAGCGCCAGATATTTTCCGATGATCACCTGGGTGGTGGTCACTGGAAGGGAATACAAAAGCTGATCCGTTCTCTGTTTCCGCTCCTCTGCGATCACACGCATGGTCAGAATCGGAACAATTACCACAAATACCAGGCTGCAAAAGCTTAAAACAAATTCAAAGTTGCTGACCGCCGCCTGAATGTTATAAAGCATAGCGCCAATTCCGGTAAATGCCAGCAAAAACGCGCCAAACACATAGGCTGTCAATGAACGGAAATACATCCGCAGTTCATGTTTAAATACGGCTGTCATCGTCTGCTTCCTCCTTTTCCGTCAACTCCAGGAATACATCTTCCAGATTTGCTTTCTTCAAGGTCATTTCCAGTAAGGTCTGGTCTTTTGCTGCAAACGCATGGAAGATCACACCGGACATCTGGTAGAGATCATCCAAATCGGTGTGGACATGGATTCTTGGATAGTCGTGCGTTGGATGTCCACCGGCTAAACGTTCAATTTCTGATGGTTCACTCTCTGGACTTTCGCTCTCTGGGTTATCATTCTCTGGATGTTTTGTCTCCGAGTGTTCACTCTCCGAATATTCCACCTGCGCCTCTGTCACATGTTCCAGTGCTTTCACAGTCTCCACGGCTTCCTCAACCGATCCCTCAGGCACAATCACAATTTCCCTGGACAACAACTGTTTTTCCAAATTTTCCGGTTTATCGAAGGCAATCAGCTTTCCTCCTGCAATGATCAGAATCCGGTCACAGATGGTCTGCACCTCTGACAAGATATGAGAACTGAAGATTACGGTGTGATTCTTTCCCAAATCCCGGATCAGGTTGCGGATATCAATGATCTGAATTGGGTCCAGTCCTACAGTAGGCTCATCCAGGATGATGACCTTGGGATTGCCAAGAAGTGCCTGGGCGATGCCTACACGCTGCTTATAACCTTTGGAAAGAGCGCTGATCCGGCGATTTTTCACCGGTTCCAATCCAGTCTGCTCCATGACCTCCTGGATCTGCTTTTTCACTTCTTCACCTTTCAGTCCTTTTGCTTCTGCCACAAACCGCAGATATTCCACCGGTGTCTCTGTCATATATAAAGGTGGCTGCTCCGGCAGATAGCCGATCTGTTTTTTCGCCTCCTTAGGCTCTTCCAAGATATCATGGCCATCAATCTTCACACTTCCCGATGTGGCTGACAGACAGCCGGTGATGATATTCATGGTCGTGGATTTTCCGGCTCCATTAGGGCCTAAGAAACCATAGACATGGCCTTCGTCAATCTCAAAGGACAGATCATCCACTGCCTTAAAATCACCATACCATTTCGTCAGATGTTCTACTGAGATCATGGTTGATTCCTCCTCTTGTTTTAGATTCCGGTCTTTTTCCTAAGACCTTTTTTCTGGAAATGATGATAGCACAAAAGGCTGAAATGAAACTGAAAATAGAATTCAGGAACAGCAACCGGTGCAAAATTTCATGCAAAAAGGAGTCTACAGCTCCACGAAAAAGCTGTTGACTCCTTCTTTACTTTCTGCCCAGATTTTCCCACCATGGGCCCCAACGATACTTTTTGCAATGGACAGTCCCAGTCCAAAGCCTCCATCCCTGGTTCTGGACGAATCTGCCCGGTAAAACCGGTCAAATAGTGATTTTAACTGTCCCTCTTCGATGGGTTCTCCCTGATTGGACACCGTCAGACGACAATGATCCGGTCTGGTTCTTTCCAGGATCAGTCTGGTTTTTCCACCGGCGCTGGAATATTTCAAAGCGTTATCCAGAAAGATTTCCACCAGACGTTTCCACTGGGTTGGAATTGCCATGATCTGGATCCCATCGGCAATTTCTGTCTCCAGTTCCAGCCCCTGTTCAAAGAACACCGGCTCATAGGGAAGCGCCGCCTCATTGGTCTCCTGGCTTAGATCCACCAGCTTCTTTCCCTCCTGGATCCGGCCGTCGTCGGCCCTTGCCAGCCACAGAAGCTGCTCCAAAAGCCCTTTCATCTGTCCAGCCATGTCCTGGATGTGATCCAGCATCTGATTCTGGTTCTCTCCCTGTTTTGCCAGCTGGGCGCTGGTCAGAATCACCGTCAGCGGCGTCTTTAATTCATGGGACGCATCAGCCACAAACTGCTTCTGCTGTTTCCACGCCCGTTCCACCGGCCGGACCGCCCAGCCGGATAACCAGATACTGATAGCCAAAAGCAGCAGAAATCCAACCATTCCAATGATCAGACTATGTTTTAACAGATGGTGCAGCGTCATCAGTTCGCTGGACATATCCGCAAATACGATACAATGGTTCATCAGGTCATCCATCCGGTAATATCGCAGCTTATATTCCTTTAACACGCCGAAATTTTTGGGGGATTTTAAGGCGGTATCGATCAGATTTTCCAGAAATTCATGATCAGTCAGATCATAATAACCGCCTCCAGCCGTGATCAGTTCCCCGGACGGTCCCAGCTGAATCTTAAAATAAGGCAGCCGCACATCCTCACCCGGAATATCCGGCATGCCAAGACCGATCGGGTGGGAGGCGATATTATACATCATATTCAGGCTCTCCCGCTCCAATCCTCCGCTGGTAAAGGAATAGACCATTCCCAGGATCACGCAGAGCATCACCGTGGCAATGGCCATATTCACCGCCACAAATTTCATTCTCAGTTTTTTAATCATGTGCCGCCTCCAGATGATATCCCAGCCTGCGGACAGATTCAATGCGAACGTCCGAACCAATGGCAGTCAGTTTTTTCCTTAAGAATCCGATATAAACCTCCACATGGTTTTCCACCGCATCAGAATCGTATCCCCAGACCTTGGACAGGATCATTTCCTTAGAAAGATTCCGTCCGCCCTCCTGAAGCAAAAAACGCATGATCTCAAATTCTTTGGCCGACAGCCTGATGGAATGTTCCCCGCATCGAAGAGCGGCTGAATCCAGGTCCAGGGAAGTTCTTCCAAATGTGATCTCATTCACATCCGATCCCTGTCTTCTGAGAAGCGCGTGAAT
>CAKRWX010000029.1 GCA_934418055.1 uncultured Lachnospiraceae bacterium | reverse complement strand
GTCCCCACCAGTAATTGACGGCCTTTTTCCCTTTCATGGCCTCGGTGTCAATACCCTGGCAGATATTTCTCACAATACGCTCATAGAATTTTCCCCAATGCCATACCGGCATGGCGATATTTTCCACGGTTCCGTCCTCTGCCTTCCGGTAAAGTCCAAACTCCCTGCTGCGATGTTCCGGAACGATCATATCCGCACCAGAAATGTAATGGATGCCCTGTTCTTTGAACCGCTCTTCTGGATCCGCGCCCTTCAATCTTGACCACTCCAGATGAACTTTCACATCCGGGTTGATCATACGGGCTCCCATGGCAAATGCATTGATATTGGCGATATTGCCGTAAACCGGATAATCTGCGATGTAACCCAGATCGTCGCATTTGGACATGGCTGCCGCAATGGCTCCAGTTAAGAATTTCGCCTCGTACATTCTTGCATAATAAGTGCAGATGGAAGAATAGGACATCCGGATGGAACAGTTGTAAATCCGTACTTCTGGATGACGGATGGCAGAACGGACGCACTGGTTGACCATCTCTGAAGCGGTTGCGAAAATGGTATTGCATCCTGCTGCAATGGCCTCTTCAATGGCTTTTTCCGTCTCTTCCTCGGTATTGACCTGCTCAAATGCCATGGTTTTCATTTTCCCGTCAAACACCTGCTCCAAGTGCATTCTTCCTAATTCATGGGCGTAGGTCCAGCTGGAAGTAGCACCGGTTTTCGCATGGATAAATCCGATGGTCAGCATCTCTGGCTCAATCTTTCCAGATGGCAACAGCCAGTTAAACAGATTATTCTTTTTCTGTCCCGCCAGCTCGTCCGGATTCTCCACCAGCGCTACCTGGCTTCCCCTGGATACCAGCTGGATCTCCTCCCACATCTGTTTTAACGCCTCGTACATCTCCCGCTCGGTCTGTCCCTTGGTCTCCTCATATCCGGTCAGTTCCAGATATATCAAGAACGCGTCCCCGCAGGTCAGGTCCAGCCGGTCGCCCTTGGCCAGTTCAAATGCCTTGGCAAACCGTCCGTAGGTGGAACGGAACATCATCCGTGTCTCATCATCCCATTTTTCTTCTGGATTTTTTCCCATGACTTCCAGAAGCTTCCGATAGCTTCCTTCTTTACTAAAGGTAATGTCATAATTGGACGATACCTGGTAAAAATCCAGGAATTCATAGTACATCTTCACGTCTTTTTCTTCACTGCGCTTCGGAATCAGACGGGTCACAGAGCTGGCAATGCTGTAAGCGCCCACAAATTTCATGACACTGACACGCTTATTGCCCTCCTGGACATAAAATTTGTTCATGTACTCGTAGACAACAATCGGGTCATGAATGCCCTCATCGATCTGATGATCGTAAAGCATGGCCCATTTGCCCGCAAACTCTGACTTTTCTGGAAGAAGGGGCATGAATTGATTGGAAAATGCAGTGGTTCTGCCAGTTGTCTTGGTTCCTACGATCTTATCCAAAGGAATATCCATGACTCCCAGACTCACTTCTGCCACAATCTCTTTTCCCTCCAGAAGCTCATCCAGCACTGGAAGATATGGCGCTTTTCCTGTTAACACTGCCTCCTGGTACTGCCTTCGCCCAAGCTTTAGCGCTGCCTGATATTCACCTAATGCCATCGTTTTCCTCCTGTATTTCACGTGCCATCCCTGGCACTCTCAAGCTGTTTCTATTTTCTTCTTTATACCAAAATCAGTATACCATTATCCCCCTCTGATTTCCACCAAAAATCCGATTGTTTTAATTGTTAACCATTTTTATTTTTATGGTTGACAATTCATTTTTCCTATGATATACCTTTTACTGACATACAAATCCATACAATATACAAAGGAGCTTTTACTTATGAATTCTACTCAGAGTACTTCTTCTGCGGCAGTTTCCGGTTCCCGCCGCATGTTCACTACTCGTGAACTGGTGATTGGCGGAATGTTCGCCGCATTGTTAGCAGTGATTTCCCAGTTGTCCATCCCGATGCCATCCGGCGTCCCGATCACTATCCAGATCTTAGGCGTTGCCTTAGTTGGTTCCGTCCTTGGCTGGAGACTTGGACTGTTCGCCACCATCACTTACATTCTGATCGGCGCGGTAGGTCTTCCGGTTTTCGCAAACTTCAGCGGCGGCTTCAGTAAGCTGGTTGGCGTTACCGGCGGTTACATCTGGTCCTGGCCATTTTTAGCAGCTCTGGCTGGCGTTCACCCACACACTGGCAACAAAACCAGAGATTTTGTTCTCAACGTGATCTGCGCCCTGATCGGACTTGCTATCTGCGAGACCATCGGAGGACTTCAGTGGGCAGCGTTAGCAGGCGACAAATCCGTTTCTGCCATTTTCGCCTACGCCATCGTGGCATTTATCCCGAAGGACATCGTTCTGACTGTCATTGCAGTTGTCATCGGAACAACCGTCCGCAAGACTTTGCTCTCTTCCATTTTATCCGAATAGGTAACTGTTCAGTACCTTCACAGTTACAGCAAAAATCCATTCCAGATCGACTACGTCGATAGGATTTTTGCCTTCAGACCCATGTTTTCTTACGGTCAGCGCAGCAAGTGCGCAGACCTACTGAACAGTTACTAGGGATATCCCCCGCAACGACAACCCCCAGGACACCGGATCTCTCACCGGTGCCTGGGGTTTTGTCATGTTATCTTTTCTTTTTAGGACCACGTCTCAATCTCAACCTGTCTGCAGTCCTCCACATCACATGGACTCTTCACATATGCTCTCATCGATTCCTCAATCTCATAGGAAAGTCCCCGGATCCGGATCTTCTCAGCGTGACGGGCATAAACTACGGCCATAGGGCCTTCTACCATAGGATGTTCCCAGCTTGGCCGCAGATCGTGAAGGTTCTTTGGCCAGTCGGTCCGTTTCACCAGATGCAGGTTGATGTTCTCCAGGGTAATGTTCTGGATATTTTTCTCCCCATTTGCATGTTCATCCCCGTAGATCAGGATTCCATTTTCCGTAATTCCGTTGATATCCCGGAAGGTCACGTTGCGGATATGTCCGATTTTCGTGTCTTCTCTTCTCGGAACCGCGGTGATGCAGATCGGCTCTGCAGATCCCCACCAATGTTCTTTGGAAAACATCCTGGTTTCGATATTCAGATTGGAAAATGTGACATTTTCAATGGAACCGCCGTCTCTCAACTGCATGGACACCGCCCGGTTGGTGTGATGGATGCAGCAGTTAGACACGGTAATGTTGCGGAATAGCGCTGCACTCTCTGTTCCAAATTTGATCGCTGCGCTGGTAGATGTCAGTGTACAGTTGGTGACGCAGATATTCTCGCAGTTTCCATATTCCATGGCACCTTCCGTGTTCTTAAACACGATGCAGTCATCGGCAGTTTCGATGTGGCAGTTGGCAATCCGGACATTCTTGCAGTGATCCGGGTCAATGCCATCGCAGTTGGCCAGTTTCAGATTGTTCAGAATCCGGATTCCGTCGATCAATACGTCCTCACAGCCCACCAGATGGGTGGTCCAGAAAGCGCTGTGAGTCAGAATTACGTCCCTGATAGTCAGATGCTCCACATGCTCCAAAAACAATAACGGCACCCTTGGATAAAATTTGCCGTCAATATGCCACGGGGAAATATGTCCGTAGAAAATCTCCTCATTTCCATCAATGATTCCAAACCCTGTGATCTTCACGTGTTCACAGTCTTTTGCATACAGAAAATACAACACCGGTTTTCCCGTATAATCGCAGTTTTCATAAGTCGGCACGTCCAGTTCCGCGTCAAAATTCACTGGCAGCTGAAACAGATTAAAATCCTCCATATGGTCACTGGCCTTCAGAACGGCCCCATTTTCAAAATGAAGCTCCACGTGGGATTTTAGTACCAGGGAACCGGTCCGGTAGACCTTGCCTCCCTCTAAGACTACCTGGCCTCCGCCATTTTCGGAACAGGCATCGATAGCTTTCTGGATCGCACCGCTGTCATTGGTGACGCCATCTCCCTTTGCTCCATAATCTTCTACCCGAAATACCATGCTCTCTCCTCCTTTTGTACCAGTATACCATATTGTACCAAAGAAAAAACAATCACTTTCTCATTTTCTTAAAAAACGATCTTGACATAGACCACTCATAAGTGGTAATTTATTTTTAGGTTCCATTTATACTATATTTTAATAAAACGAGGTGTAAAAAGGTGCAGGAATTAAAACCAATCAAAGAAGGAAAAGTACGTGAGATTTATGACAATGGTGACAGCCTGATTATGGTTGCTACCGACCGTATCAGCTGCTTCGATGTGATTCTTCATAATGAAGTGACCAAAAAAGGAACGGTTCTGACACAGATGTCCAAGTTCTGGTTTGATTATACCAAAGACATCCTGCCAAACCACATGATTTCTGTAGATACCAAGGATATGCCAGAGTTCTTCCAGCAGGAGAAATATGAGGGCAAGTCCATGATGTGCCGCAAGCTTCAGATGCTTCCAATCGAGTGCATCGTCCGCGGTTATATCACCGGAAGCGGCTGGGCAAGCTATCAGAAGAACGGCACCGTCTGCGGCATCAAGCTTCCTGAAGGCTTAAAAGAGTCCCAGAAACTTCCTGAGCCAATCTACACCCCTTCCACCAAAGCGGAAATCGGTGACCACGATGAGAATATCTCCTTTGAGCAGAGCATCGACCACCTGGAGAAATATTTCCCAGGCAGAGGCCGCGAACTGGCTGAGCAGCTTCGTGACAACACCATCGCTTTATATAAGAAATGCGCCGAGTACGCATTAAGCAAGGGCATCATCATTGCAGATACCAAATTTGAGTTTGGTCTGGATGAGAACGGCAACATGGTTCTGGGCGATGAGATGCTGACTCCGGACAGCTCCCGTTTCTGGCCAGCAGAAGGCTATGAAGCAGGTCATGGACAGCCATCCTTCGACAAGCAGTTTGCCCGCGACTGGCTGACTTCCCATCCAGGAAATGACTGGACTTTACCACAGGAAATCGTGGACAAAACCATTGACAAATATCTGCAGGCTTACAAGATGTTAACTGGCAAAGAGCTGTAATTCCAATTTCATTTTTACGGTATTTCTTCCTAAAGAATATACATAAGGAGCGTGAAAGTGTCCCCCACATTTCACGCTCCGTTTTTTTGCGGCCTATGGATTGCAGCTCTTACACGGGCTATACCCGTTCTTGATTGCTTCTTCTCTTGTTCCCACAAATGTCTGCTTATTAGAATCCTTGATCTTTCCCACAGAAGCACAATCCGTCTTATGGAATGTCTTGGAATTGGTATTTAACACATAAGTTTCCCGCTGGCTCTGGGAACCGCTTCCAGTTCCATCATCCAATCTGGAATCTCCCGTTGCATAATCAATGATGATTCCCGGCTGAACATTGTATACATATACACAGAACTGAACGGCTTCCCCCTCATCCTCTGCGGACTCACCCTCCATGAGGACACCGGACGCCACCAAATTGTCTCCCTCGAAAATTGGGGTTACCCGGTATAACACGTGATTGCCAGTTTCTTTGATGTAGTCTGCCGTCAGGTTCTCGAACGGAAGCATGCCCTGCACGTTTAAATACCGGGTTCCAGTGATCAGGTTGTTCACATTGGCATTCTCTGCAGTCAGCTGGTAACCAATCAGATGACAGCGGTTGTAGAGATATTTGCCATCCACATTATCGTATTTCACCGCATGCCAGCCAGTTGGCTTTACCTGGCCGATGTTGCCGCGGGCTTCCGTTGGCATGGTTTCGGTTCCTACCATAGAATAAGCCACGGTACATCTGCCAAGACTGTCCAGATCTCCATAACTCTCAAAGGATGCTGCTTTTAAATCCTCTTGGAAAAAAAATGGAACGTTGTTGTTGACCACCACGTAAGGTTCGCCAGAATACTCCGGAATGGAATCCAGCGAAACCGATACCTGGGAATTACTTCCGGTCCCTGATGACTGGCCGTCGTTTTTATTCGCTGCGCCGCTGCTCTGGCTGCCGCTCTGGGCGGAACTGCCATACCCACTTCCATCTCCGATCACAATTTCTACCTGGCCGCAGGCGCACAGCATCAGGGATACTGCCGTCAACAGCCACAGCAGATTCTTTTTCCAGTTCTTTAACATCTTTGAAGTCCTCTCTTATCTCGTCATTTGTTATTTCGTGATTTCATCACTCAATCACTTCGCCGCGGGAACTGCTTACACCCGCTCATAGATCTCTTCCGTGATCTTCTCATGGGAAGATCCTGCAAACTCCTCTGACTGCACCAGATTCCATGCGCTTAAATCCATAGGGAAATGTACATCTGCCGGATACACCCGGTTCCAACGGTATAAAATGATCTTCTCGATCTTCTCCTCTGCCTGACACAGATCTTCCTTTTCTACAAAGCAGTATTCCCCGTCTCCTGCGTGTTCCAGGCACTGGTCATCGATCTCTAACCGTTCCTGATCATCTCCAGAAAACATTCTTGCGGTATAGGTATCCACCCATAATTTTCTCTCACCGGTCTGCTCCAGCATCCGCTGCCGCTGCACCCGGTCCTGGCTCTGTCTCCGGTGATTGAACAACATTCCCTGGTTGTCATCTGTACATGCAATAATGATCATGTCCTCTCCTCCATTTTCTCCTGGATCCATGTCCAGATATCCTGATAAACCTCTGCCCGGTTGATCTCATTCAACACTTCATGGCGGGCTCCTGGGTATAAATGACAGGTGATGTCATCCACGCCAGCCTTTTCATACCGCTTCACCAGGCGCTTGATTCCTTTTCCACACTCACCCACGGGATCATCTGAACCAGAAATAATCAGATATGGGATATTTTTTACGAAATGCCCCTGCTTTTCTGCCCGCTGATCTTCCAGAATGGCCTGGAACATATCCCGGTAAGCGCCTGCGGTAAAAATGAAATCGCAGTCTGGATCTTCATGGAATTTTTCCACCCGCTCCCGGTCTCTGGACAACCAGTCATAATCCGTCTCCACCGGGGCAAATTTGCGATTGTAGGCACCGATGGACATCTGATATAACGTCTGACTCCGGTAATGGGTTCCTTTTTGTATACAAAATCCATTGGCCAGATCCCAGCCAAATTTTACCAATTCATATGGCTGATTTCCGGTTCCAGATAAGATCACTCCATCCGGCTCCTGCTGCCGTTCTTCCTCTTTTTTCTGCTGCGCCGTTTCCGAATTTCCACTTAAATCTGACTGTACTTTCGATTCTTCTTCTTTCCAACCGTCAGTATAAGCCGCCAGATACCGCCTGGTCATGAAAGATCCCATGCTGTGGCCCAGAATCACGTGCTTCGCCTCTGGAAACAGCTGTTTTCCATACAATGCCACTTTCCGGATATCCTGCACCAGGAACTGATGCCCCTGCTTTTCTCCAAACCAGCCCCGGTTTTCTGGAGAAACTGCAGTCTTCCCATGACCGATACAATCATGTCCCATGACAGCGATTCCGTGATCCACCAGATATGCGGCAAACTCCTCATACCGGCCCATATGTTCGTTCATGCCGTGAACCAGCTGCACCCACACTTTGGGGGATTCCTCATCAGGAAGCCATCTGGTCACATGAAGCCTGTTTTTTCCATCGCTGGAATGTAAATAACCTTCCTGTCGCTTCATTCTGCCACCTCATTTTTCTTTCTAAAACAATGTCGTACCTGTTCCAACTATCACTGGCAAATGCCAAAAAAGCAGTCCGTTTTCTCTTCATTTTCCAAGAACCCGCACTGCTTTTTCTATTTTACTCATTCCCCTGTTACCATCGATCCCTTTAAAACATCCTTACGCGATCTCCTGCGCCAGATTTCTCAGCCACTTTTTCTGCCGGTACCGTATAAAACCAATGATCGCTTTATATACTTCCTCCAAAAGCACCATTGCATACACGATATGGATTGGAAATTTCAATACAAGGGCACCAAGAAATGCCAGCGGAATGCCGATAAACCAGACACCGCTGGTATCAATAAACAGGCACATGACCGTATCACCGCCGCTTCGCAGCACTCCGACTATGTTGACATAATTAAACATCTTAAATGGCATAAACAACGCAAATACGATCAGACAGGCACTGGTAGCTTCTGCCACTGCATCGGAAATACCCGGCTGATAAAGACCGATCACCTTCCATCGGATTCCCACAACAAAAACTGCTGCCGCTATGGTCAAAAAGAACTGAAGGATCAAAAGATATCTGGCATAATTTTCCGCTCTCTTTAATTTTCCTGCTCCCAGTTCATTCCCCAGGATGACTGCGGTTGCCGCGCTAAGTCCCTGGAATAACACGACCGCCAGATCCTGGATCGTGGTTGCAATGGTGATAGCCGCCACTGCCTCATCCCCCATACGGCCATAGGCCATGGAATAAATGGTTGTTCCCAGTCCCCACATAAACTCATTGCAGATGACCGGAGCAGATGTTCTAGCAAACTGTATCAGAAACTCTCTGGTATATCCAAATAATTCCCTCACATGACAGGCTAAAGGCGTCTTTCCTGCGTAAACAGTAAGTAAGATCAACGTCATTTCTAAAATTCTGGCGATCAGGGTTGCCAGAGCTGCGCCTACCACTCCAAGAGCCGGAGCTCCGAAATGTCCGAAAATAAAAATATAGTTAAAGGTAATGTTCGTCAGAATTGCCACGCAGCTGATGATCACCGGTTCTTTTACCCGGTTCACTGACCGCAGCATCGCTACATAGGTGTTCGTTACGGCCGTGCAGGGATAAGACAGCGCCGCCACCATCAGGTAAGCTGCCCCCATCTCAATACTGGATTCACTGGTAGTGAAGATCCGCATCACCATCCTGGGATTCCATCTGGCCGGAATCAGAAACAGGATCGCACCACTCAAAGCAATCAGCAAGCTGATTCCCAAGACCTTCCGGATATTTTTCACATCATGATTTCCCCAGTACTGGGCTGCCAGAATACCAGAACCACTGACCACACCAAATACCAGAAGGGAAAAAACAAAAAACACTTTATTAGCAAGCCCCACCGATGCAATCGCCGTAGCGCCCAGGCTTCCGATCATCAGATTATCCACCAGATTGACCACGGTATTCAGTAATCCCTGCATCGCCACCGGAACGGCTAACAGAACGGTCTTTTTTAAAAAATAGGTATCATGAATCATGTCCCTGATATCATTTGCTAATTTCATTTATAATAATGAACCTTCCTTTTCTTCTGTCTGTTTCTCAACCGGCACTCTCGTGGCCTTTACGGATCGGATCGTCTTATTCTCCATACTTAAAATATGGAATTGATAACCTCCATATACCACATCGGAATGCTCGTCCTTCTTTGGAATATGGCCCAGTCTTGACACCAGAAAACCATTCAACGTATCATAGCTGTCCATGTCTTCTTCCTCAAAGGTAATTCTAAGAGCTTCCTCCACCTCTTCCAGCGGGGTCATGCCATTCAACACAAACCCGTCTTCCAGTGCGGAAATGTACTCCTCTTCCGCATCGTATTCATCCAGAATATTTCCCACGATCTCTTCCAGAATATCTTCCATGGTCACAATACCGGAAGTCTGTCCGTACTCGTCCACAACCACTTCCATATGTATCTTCTGGGACTGCATTTCCCGGAACAGGGAATCCAGATTCTTTGTCTCAGGGATAAAATGCGCCTCCCGCAAAAGTCCTGGAATCTTCCCTACTGGAAGCTGATTCCTCTGGGCATTTTCCGCAAAGATCATGGCATCCTTCATATGAAGGATGCCGATAATATTGTCGATATCCTCCTCATAAACAGGATAGCGGGAATTCTTGCCTTCTTTTAGAATAAAATTCACGGCCTCTTTTAAGGTCATCTCCCCATCGATGGCCACCAGATTGGTCCGGTGGGTCATGATATCTCCAGCCTCTTTGTCATCCAGCTCGAAAATGTTGGTAATCATCTCCGCCTCACTAGCTTCCAGCACGCCCTGCTCATGGCCTTCATTGACCATAGACATGATCTCTTCTTCCGTCACATTGTCATTGTCATTGCTGATGTCCACCCGCAGCGCCCAGAGAATGATCCTGGAAAGCCCGGTCACCACAGCAATAAATGGAAATACCGGAATCATCACCACAGAAACCAGAGGCATCAGCCGGTAACACCAGTACAATGGCTTTTTCGCTCCGCATCGTTTCGGAATCACGATGCCAAAACTAATGAGCGCCACCAGAATCACAACTGCCGCGGCGATCAGTCCCAGAACCCGTCCTGTCTGTACCGTCCATCCACTAAGGTTCGTGATCCAGGTTCCCAGGCAGAAGCCCCAGCTTCGCAGCACATAAGAACCTAACACCAGGCCAATGGCATTGGTCACTGCCTGAAGAGAGTATACAAAATACTTCGGCTGCTCCATGACCTTTAACAGCCACGCAGCCTTTTTATTTCCTGTTTCCGCGTCTTTTTCCAGATCTGTCTCGCTGACATTCTGAATGGCTGACCCTAATCCGTAAAAAGCTGCTTCCAGTCCTATAAATACCAGAAACAGCACCACACTAAGAGGCGAATAACCTTCGTCCATGCTTTTTCTTTACTCCTTTTAAGCGTATTCGTACCTTATTCCCACTATATCAAATTCCATATCTCACGTCAATCTTGTTACAGTCCGCACACAGGAATCCCTTTCAAATTAGAAAATCTGCTGCCGCTGCGCCGCAATCACTCTATGTAAGCAGTTCCAGGCTTACTTTCAGGGCGCAGTCCACTTTCTCCAGAAGTTCTTCATCAATATGACAGATCTTCTCTTTCAGTCTCTGCTTATCAATGGTCCGCAGTTGTTCCAGCAGAATCACGGAATCCTTGATCATATCGCACCTTCTGGTATCCAGCTCCACATGGGTAGGCAATTTCGCCTTGTTCATCTTCGAGGTAATGGCCGCACAGATCACCGTAGGACTGTGACGGTTTCCAATATCATTCTGAATGATCAGCACCGGTCTGACACCGCCCTGTTCAGAGCCGATCACCGGACGCAGATCCGCATAATAAATATCTCCTCGTCTGATAACCACATTTCCACACTCCGTCAATCATATTTGATACCATTATTGACTCATTTTCCGTATTCTATACGTTCCCTATAGTATCATCATATGTTGCGAAGAGGGAAATGTTCAATTTCCGCTGCCCCGTCATGCTGTCTCTCATACCACCTGGATTGACGGAACGAGATTCATCCGAAAAGTCCATTGGATCACTCCAGAAAATCCTCATACTGATCATGGAAATAATCTTTGGCTCCGACGATCTTTCCGCCTTTCACGTACACTCTCGGCACTCTCTTTCCGAAAATACATGCCAGTTCGTAGTGGAAGCCGCCGCTTGCCTCCGCCAGTTCTTCCATGGTGATGCAGTCATCGCCGTCACGGCCAACCAGGGTCACCAGATCCCACGGCTGAACCTCTGGAATACCCGTCACATCCACCATCAGCTGGTCCATGCAGACTCTTCCTAAGATTTTCGCGCTCTTTCCGTGAATCAGCACTCTTCCCTTATTAGAAGCGCTTCTCGGATAACCATCTGCATAACCGATGCAGACAGTTGCCACCTTCATAGGCTTTTCTGCCTTGAAAATACCGCCGTAGCTGACTTCTGTTCCCGCCTCGATGGTTTTTACATAAGTCACATAGCTGTTCAGGGACATGGCCGGTTTTAGCGGAACCCGGTTCTTTTCCACCTCATCCGACGGATACATGCCGTACACCGTAATACCCGCCCGGACCATGTCGCAGCTGAATTCCGGATAATCGATGATTCCGGCGCTGTTGGCCACATGTTTTTTCGGAATTGTCAGACCACGTGCCTCCAATAACGCTGCAAAATGGTTAAACCGCTCCATCTGCTTTCTGGTGGACTCTTTCTCTGCCTCATCCGCTTTCGCAAAATGGGTAAATAATCCTTCTACGCAGATTCCATCCATCTGGCTGATCTCTTTCACCAGATCTGCAGAAGCTTCATCCGGAACTACACCGATCCGGCTCATACCCGTATCTACTGCGATGTGGATATTGGCTGTTTTATTAAGAGAAACCGCTGCTTTGGAAATAGCTTCCGCCTGATCCTTGGTAAATACGGTGATGCGGATGCCTTCTCCGATCAGCTCTTCAAACTCTGACGGATGCACCGGACTTAACACCAGCACTGGTTTGGTGATCCCATGGGATCGAAGCTGCAATGCCTCCTCTGAGGTAGCTGCCGCATAGCCCCACACATACGGATCCATGGTCTTTGCCACCGGCACAGCGCCGTGACCATAGCCGTCTGCTTTTACAACGCCCATCATCTCCGTCCCCGGCTTGATGTTCTGTTTCATTGATTCCATATTAAAAACGATCGCATCCAGATCGATCGTGACAAATACTCGTTTGTAGGGTACGTTCTGATACATCCCTCATTTCCTCCTGAAGCAATTTCTATATTGATTCTTATTCCATAGATCCGGCTGTGATCGCAGCGATCTCCTCTGTCAGATCCCGCGCCAGAAGCCCGTGGGCCCCCTTTTTCGCAAGTACCCGGTCGCCTGCCGTTCCATGAACATAAACGCCTAACACTGCAGCGTCCCAGTTCTCCATTCCCAGAGCCAGAAGCCCTGCAATGGTTCCCGCCAGCACATCGCCGGAACCAGCTTTCGCCATGGCGCTGTTGCCGCTGGAGTTTACATAACACTGGCCATCTCGACCGGTCACCACGGTGGCCGCGTCCTTTAACACGCAGATCACACCGCTGTCGCTGCTGTACTGTGCCCCGCAGGATGGCAGATCCTCCTGGATCTCCTGGACCGTCTTTCCTGTCAGTCTTGCCATTTCCCCCAGAT
Organism: uncultured Lachnospiraceae bacterium; assembly: GCA_934418055.1. Classification (GTDB taxonomy): domain Bacteria; phylum Bacillota; class Clostridia; order Lachnospirales; family Lachnospiraceae; genus UBA3402. The sequence continues at coordinate 2,838 of CAKRWX010000029.1, read as the reverse complement.
GAGGCGTTAAAATTAAGTTTTCTGTATAGAATCCGGTCAGATCCGGATCCGAAGCGATGATATTCAACCCATCAGCGTCGATGATCATGGGCACATAGGCATTGGATAAGAATTCCTGCACCAGGAACTTGGCGGTGCTTCCCTGTCCCATGCCAGGCCCTAACACGATCACATCGGCCCAACCACAATTCTTCTCCACCTGGCTGCTTAATTTCTCCAGATTCTCCGGTTCCTGTCCATTGCGGTAAGAAGACAAAATGGCTTCTGGAAGTAAGGTCTGTAAAATCTGGCGGTTCTCCTGTGGTGTCATGATCTTTACCAGACCGGCTCCCATGCTGTACGCCGCTTTCGCGCACAGATAAGCGGCCCCGCTCATATCCGCAGAACCAGCCACCACCAGCACCTTTCCGAAGGTACCTTTGTTGCTGTAAGCCGGGCGGACCGGAATCCGGGTTAAATCCTCTGGATCATAGGTAAACTGCTCTGCACCAACCTTTTTCCGGCTGATCTCCGGGAATCCGATGTCACAGACCTCTGTCTGCCCACAATAACCGCGTCCCGGATAGAGAGCGCTTCCCATTTTCTCATAACCAAAAGTTACCGTCACATCCGCTTTCACTGCCGTTCCCATGACGGCACCGGTGTCACTGTGAATGCCAGACGGCATATCCACCGCCAGCACCCACTCTGTCTCTGCCTCATTGATCCAGTCTAATACCTGGGCGTATGTTCCTTCCACATCTCTGGAAAGGCCGACGCCAAAAACGGCATCCATGATCGCGCGGGATTGTTTCTGCTGCTTCTTTTCACTCTCACTATGTAAAAACTGCTCCCAATTTGTAATCGGGACTTCCAGCTTCTCTGCAATTTCTTTCTGTACCTGAAACTCCTTCGTCGCATGGGTCTCGTTGCCCACAACGATCACCAGCACGTTAAACTCATGATTGTGAAGCATTCTGGCAACTGCCACGCCATCTGCTCCATTATTGCCCACGCCACAGAACACCAGAATCTGCGGCATTTCTTTCTGTGGCTTTCTCTGTCCAGGCAAATGTTTTCCCGCTGTCTGGTCTTCCATGCTGCCACATAAATATTCTGCTTTCCGGGCCACGCATTCCGCCGCCCGTTCCATCAGTACCAGGGACGGAATCCCAATATTCTGAATCGTATCCTGATCGATGGCACGCATCTGACTTCCAGTTACCAGATATCTCATATGGCATTCCTCCCTGTCTTACCGCCTGCTCTCTGCTACTGCAAATGCCTGGGCATACTCTTTCGTATTGGTGATGCTCACGTGGATCACCTGGGCACCCGCCTCTTTGGCTCTCTCTGCCGCGCCGCCATACAGGTTTACATAAGGTTTCCCAAGTTCATCCCGCAAAACCTCAATTTCCACCGGCATAAATGTCCGGAATCCAGTTCCCAGAGCTTTGGAAACCGCCTCCTTGACGGCAAAATTGCCAGCCAGCCGAAGGATACTCCCCCCAGCCAGCCGGCATTCTTCTTCTGTATAAATCCGTGACAGAAAAGCCTGCTTCTCACAGGCTTTTCCAATCCTTGCTATCTCGATCAGATCTGTTCCAATCCCTACAATCATGTAGTCTTCTCCGCCTTTTTCGCTTCCAGCTTTCTGGCTTCCTCTTCCTTCTGATCCTGCATGCTGCAGACACGGTAAGACAGTCTCATCAGGCTCTCTGACAGATGGACATTCTCCACTACCACATCATCCGGAACCTGAAGATCCGTATGGGCAAAGTTCCAGATTGCCTTAATTCCGGCTTTCACCAGACGGTCAGCGATCTCTGGCGCTTTGGTTTTCGGAATGGTCAGAGCTGCGATCTGGACATCATTCTCCACAATGAACTTCTCCAGTTCTTCCACTCCGCGGATCTCAATTCCACGAACTACCAGACCGATCAGTCTTGGGTTTACATCAAACATTCCCTTGATGATAAAGCCACGGCGCTCAAAATTCGCATAGTTGGCAATGGCCTGTCCTAAATTACCAGCTCCGATGATGATCAGATTATGCTGGCGGTCAATTCCTAAGATCTTTGCGATCTCGGTGTATAAATATTTTACATTATAGCCGTATCCCTGCTGACCAAATCCGCCAAAGTTATTCAGATCCTGTCTGATCTGGGAAGCGGTTACTTTCATCCTGGCACTTAACTCACTGGAGGAAATTCTCTCTACTCCATCTTCCATAAGTTCTCCCAGATACCGGTAATATCTAGGCAGCCGGGCAATCACGGCCTTTGATATTTCTTTATTTTCCACTGTAATTCCCCTTTTCCATGCATACACGCTCCTGCGTGCGGACTAGAATGATTTTATTATACCCTTAGGTTAAAACAATGTCAAACAGAACTGTTATTGCATCTGGCTAAAATCTATATTATAATGTAGAAATGTATATAGAAATGTGTATGATCAGCCTCTTTGGCGCTCTGTGACGTTCTGCCAAGGAGACTTTTTCGTGTTATCATCGGAGGTATTTATGATATTATCATGCAGCCACATCAGCAAATCATTCGGAACCGACGTGATCCTGAATGATGTTTCTTTTCATATAGAAGATTATGAAAAAGCCGCCATCGTCGGCATCAACGGCGCTGGCAAATCCACTCTGCTCAAGATCATCGTAGGCGAATTGTCCGCCGATCAGGGCGACGCGGTGCTTTCCAAGGGCAAAACTCTGGGCTATCTGGCACAGCATCAGGATCTGACCAGCCACAAGACCATTTACGAAGAGCTGTTAGAGGTGAAGCGTCCCATCATCGAGATGGAGGAGAAGATCCGCAGCCTGGAAGTCCAGATGAAACATGTGACCGG
>CAKRWX010000028.1 GCA_934418055.1 uncultured Lachnospiraceae bacterium | reverse complement strand
GTACAACGGAATATCAGACGGCAAACGGAAAGCATGTAGAAGAGCGGTATGACACCACAGGTTTTGAGTACTATCTGGTAGCAACAGGCAGTGACGGAAATGCAACTTATCAGAAACTGGATCAGTCAGCAGAGTATTTGACCGATGAAGAGGGCAATTTAACCGGCCAGGTAAAAGTGATGATCGATGGAGTAGAGCAGATCGTGACACTGTCCGATGGCGATGCAATCCAGTATCTGAAGAAACAGGCTGATGGAAAATATACCGATCAGGTTCCGAAGACCTTTTGGCTTGTGGATGACGAGGTTACTTTGATTTACACACCGGTAGCTGGAAGCGCGGATGCAGGTGAGTATGATCAGATCCGTTACAACAAAGACAGCAAGAAGTACGAAGTAATCAAGAATGGAACTGTAATTAAGGAATATGATTACATTACCTACGATGAAGAAAAGAAACAGTATGTTGGTGTAACCGTAACAACCGTTGAAAAAACTCAGGATACAACTGGTATGACCCAGGGCAAGACGGTTGAGTATGAGTATGACAGTCTTGGCACTTACGATCTTGGAACCATCACTGCTAACGAAGATGCAGAGATCCGTGGCCTTGGTAATGCAGATGTGGATGTCAACCTGACTGACACCATCACCGCAGGCGATGATCTGACTCTGGTAGCTGGCTCTGTGACAAGGGAAGGAAACCAGGATGTGGATCTCACTGCAAATGGCATGACCATCCAGGTAACGAAGAACTTTGGTACTTCTAACGATCCGATCCGTGTATCGGTTGGAGCGAAGGGATTCAGTACCACAGCCAATAGTACTGGAGACATCTACCTGGCAGCGAAGAAACAGGATCTGGGCATTGGTTCCATCATTTCCGATGGAACAGTAGAGATCAGCGCTGACGGAGCAGTGAAGGCACTTGGCTCTGACACTAACATCAAAGCAGCCGCTCTTCGGATTTTAAAGAGCAGCGCAGTTGGAACGGCGGACCAGAACTTAAGAACCAATATTTCCGGCAATATGGAAATCATTTCTACTGGTGATATCTATGTAACACAGCAGGGCGCAGCCCATGTGAAGAATATCACAAGCAGAAAGAATAACGGTACGGTTTCCCTGACAGCTGGAAGTATCGTAAATGAAGCAGACGGAACTACCGCAGCGATTAACGCATCCAACATCCTTCTTCACGCAACCACAGGTAGTATCGGAAGCGTTGATAAAGTGATGAATGTGGAAGCTGGAAATGGCATGCTCAGCGCAGTATCCGATAAGGGCAATATCTATCTGACGGATCTGACCGGAGATGTGAAACTGGGACAGTTAAAGGCGGCTGGCAACATCGTCTTTAAGGCAGCAGGCAATATCATCGGAAAGAGCACCGCAGCGAACACCGCAACCGTAATCGCAGCTGATGCCAATTTAACCAGCACCAATGGCAATATTGGAGCAGTCAACAACCCATTAAAGACTCAGGTAACCTCCATCACCGCAACTGCGGAAAATGGAAGCATTTATCTGGACAACACAGCACAGAGCGGAATCTTATCCATCGGCAGCGTAAAAGCTGGATCTGATGTGCAGATCACGGCAAACGGCATGACCGGAACCGCAGATGGAAATCAGGCGGATGTGATTGGTAAGAATCTGAAACTGACTGCAGCGAATGGATCTATCGGAACCGCAGACCGGGCATTTACGGTACAGGGAACCACACTGGATGCGAAGGCATCTGAGAGCATCTGGATGAAAGCTCTCGGCGATGTGACCGTGAACCATCTGACTGCGCCGGAAAGCATTCAGTTTACGGCAACAGGCAAGATGACCGCAGGAACAATCGCAGAGGGCGATGTACATGTAACAACCAGGAAACTGGATATCACCGCAGAGCAGATTGCGAAAGACACCAATTACCTGAAGGTGAAAGGTTACGGAAGCGACGCGGAGCTGGAGCTGCAGGCGGAAGCCAAGACAGGTGTATATATCCAGGACAGCAGCAAGACTCTGAAACTGAAGAAAGTTTCTTCTGATAATAGTGATGTGAAGATCAAGACAACCGGAGCGATGGTAAACGGTCTGGAAGACACGGACGCTGATGCCAATGTAACTGCCAAGAACATTGTTCTGGAAGCAGATACGGTTGGAACAGACGAGAAGGCGTTGACAACCAACCTGATCGTAGACAATAGTTTACCTTCAGCAACTAATGCGCTGATCGTAAAGACCAACGGCAACATTAATCTTCACGACATCGGAACTGAAGGAATTCTTCCGATCACCGAGATGAGTTCCGCAAATGGCGATATTTCCTTCCGGGCGGAGCGCAGCACTGCTATTGAGACCATCAAGGCAGAAAACGGAAGCATCACCAGCCGGGTAAATGGAGATTACTCCATGAACAACTTAAAGGCTGGCAAGATGGTGAATATCTATGCAACTGGTACGATTACCGGTAACGTAGATGGCAATTTAACCATCGGTCATGTGGAAGCTGGAAGTGCAGATGACCGCAAGGACATCACACTTACGATCAACAACGGAAACCTCTTAAGCGGACTGGAAAGTACAGAAGCAGATCAGACCAATTTGAGAGGACAGAATATCACCTTAACGGCAAAGGCAGGCGCAGCAGAGGGAAGCGGTAATCTTGGAACAGCCGAGAAACGGATCACCGCAGAGTCAGATGGAAAACTGAGCGTTACCGCATCGAAATCCATCTATCTGCACGCACCGAAGGATACCGTCATGAGTGAGCTGAATGCGGAGTATGCAGATCTGCTCTTTGACGGCAAGGCGGACATTACCAGCAGCACTTCTGTAAACGGCAAGATCGACGCAAAGGGATTGAACCTGACAGCAGAAGGCAGCGTAGGAAATGCCCAGAATGCTACAGAGATCAATGTACATGGCGAGAAGTTGAACATTTCTGCAAAGAATGACATTTATGTAAATGAAGTTGATGCGGTAAGCAGAAAGACCAATATCGGCAGTCTGACCAGCACAAATGGCAATGTGACTTTGACAACAGCTCAGAATACCGTGATCGACAGCCTGAACGCGGCAAAGGGCGATGTAACCACAACCACCGCAGGAAGTCTGGAAATCACAGATCTGATCGCAGAAAGTCTCAATGCCAAGGCAGCGACTACCATCAAGGCTGGCATTACCGGTGATATCATTGTGAAACGTCTGGATGCGCCGGAAAGCATTTCCCTGACAGTGAATGGAATGCTGAAAGCAGACCAGATCGCAGCCGATGAAGTTCATGTCACCACGAAGAAGTTAGACATCACCGCAAAGCAGATCGCGGCAGATGAACAGCCTCTGAAGGTGAAAGGAACTGCAAACGAGAACGGAGTTACCGAGCTGGAGCTGAATGCATCCACGGAGAATGAAGCATTTATCCAGGATAACAGCAACATTCTGAAGCTGAAACATGTAGAGGCGGAGAATGGCGCAGTGAAGATCAAGACAACCGGCTCCATGGTCAATGGACTGGATGAAGCGGATGAGGAAGAGAATAAGAAGGCCAATGTAAAAGCACAGACCATCGTTCTGGAAAGTGGAAGCTCCATCGGAGCTGCAGACCGGAATGTGACCACAAACCTGGTGTTCAATCCACTTATGGAAGCAGACAATACGCTGACTGTGAAAGCAGACGGTAATATGTATCTCCATGATATTGGAACAACGGATACCTTACAGGTGGCTGATCTGACTTCTGCAAATGGCAATATCATCTTCACCGCAGACAGAACGACTGTGGCAAAGAACCTGTCTACAGAGCATGGAACCATGAATTACCAGATCCACGGTGATTTCACTGCTAAGAACCTGAAAGCAAAAGGAAGAACCGACATCACTGCTGATGGCGATGTGGATATTAGATCGGATGGCAATCTGATCCTTGGCCGTGTAGAGGCTGGAGAGGAAGAAAACCGGAAGAACATCACGATCAACGCAAAGGGCGGTAATCTTCTGAATGGCTTAGAGGCAAAGGAAACCAGCCAGACCAATCTGACCGGTAAAGACATCACCTTAAACGCAACCGGCAAGACAGCTGATGGCACAGGAAACATAGGAACCGCAGACAAATGGCTGGTTCTGGAAACAGAAGGTCGGCTTGAGGCTGATGCAGCAGGTAACATGTGGTTAGAGGATGTCCGGACACAGAAACCGGAAGAAGGAACCTGGAATGTAGGACATCTGGTAAGCGGATCTGAGGATGGAGAGATCCATCTGAAATCTGCAAGAGATACTGCAATCTATGAACTGATCGCCGGAATGATCGATCTGGATATTGACGGAATGGCTTATGTGATGAGCAGTGGTTCCTTAAATGGTACCATTAAGTCCAAGGGCCTGAACCTGAAAGCAGATTCCATCGGAGCGAAAGCAGATGAGTCTGAGGAAGGTTCTAAGGATCAGTACCTGGATATCGATGCAGGTGGTAAGCAGATCACCATTTCTGCAGAACATGATATTTATGCAAATGAGATCAATCAGGAAAGTGGATTGACAGTGATTGACAGCCTGTTCAGTGCAAACGGAAACATTTCCTTAAAGACTGCACAGGATACTGAGATTGGAAGCATGAAGGCAGAAAACGGCGCAGGAATGGCTGAGACTGCTGGAAACCTTACAATCGCAGAACTGACAGCGAAGACGGCAGACATGACAGCAGCAGGAACCCTGGAAATCGCAGAAATCATTGCTGACAGCTTAAAGGCAGTGGCTGGCGAGCTTCTGAAAGTGGCAACCAGCAAAGACCTCCATGCAGAACTGTTACAGGCAGACCGCGTAGAGGCAGAGGCTGCAGGTGAGATGGTGATCGATGAGCTTCTTACCGATTACGCAAAACTGACAGCTGGCAAAAACGCAGATGTGACAACCAGTGGTGATCTGAGTGCAGGAACCATTGAGGCGGCCAATATCCGCCTGAAAGCAGCAGGTGATCTTGGAACCAGGGAAGAGGCATTGATGCTGAAAACTGGTGACCGCGTAGAGGCAGAAGCTGGCGGCCTGATCAATATTCAGGAGACCAGCACTGAGCCTGGCAAGACCACGATCACTGCCAAGAGTGATAAAGACGATGTAACAGTGGAAACCAATCGTGATCTGGTTCTGGAAGATACCCAGGGTCAGAATGTGAATGTGACCACAGGCGGTAAGTTAGAGGCGAAGAACATAGAAGCAGCCGAGAACGGCAGACTCTATATGGAAGCGGAGAAGGATATCGTCATCAACAATGACGCCCAGTCCGTATTTGGCAGACTGGTATCCAGAACCGGCGGAATCGACCTGACACAGGCAGGAAACATCGTTGTTGAGTCTCTGGCAGCAGCAGGCATCGTCAATATGAAGACAGATGATTTCATCAAGGTGATCGCAGAAAGTATCCTTTATCTGGGTACCTGGACTGCAGACCAGCTGATCGAGATCACTTCCCAGTATGACATCCTCAACGGCCTGAATGTGGCAACTGCATGCAACGCAACTGCAGAAACTGTCCGCATGAATACCTCCGGCAATATTGGTTCTGCTGAGAAATCTGTAAGAACCAAGGCAGAAAATGGCGGATTCAAGGCAGAAAACCTGTATCTGGACAATGACGGTTCTCTGAAACTGGAGAACACGGACATCGGAAAAGATGCGGATCTGACCGTGAATGGTGATCTGACCAATGAAGACGCGGTTCTGAAAGCAGAGAAGCTTCATGTGAAGGCAGAACATGCAGATCTGACAACGGATGTAGATGAGATCGCCGGTGAAGTGGCTGAGAGCATCGCCATCAGAAATCAGAAGGACATGAAAGTAACAGAGCAGCTGACTGCTGGTAAGGAAGTATCGATTGAGACACCGGGTGGAACCATCGAAGTAAGTGGAATCATCGCTTCTCCAAAAACCATCTTAAAGGGTGCGGACCATATCATTGTCCGTGTAACGGATAAGATCGGAGAACTGGATGTGGAAACTGCAGAGAAGAAGGATACCGGTGAAGAGGATACCGATGAGACTCTGGATCAGCCATCGGTTGATCTGACCATGGAGTCCTCAAAGGATAACCAGCAGATCCACGTAACAACACCTGGAAGCTTCAAGATGACGACTACAGAAGCTGACGAGATCATCCGTTTCTTCGGAGACCGGATCAGACTTCAGGGCGGAACCAATGACGCTGAGATCTGGTTCAACCTGGCTCCTGGTACTGTCGAAGCCATCGTTCCGGGCGGCAATAACCTGATCGACATCGTAACGACCATGGCGCCGACTACCATCACCACAGGCAGCGGAGATGACACATTCATCCTTGGCGGCCCGGTGGAAGATGAAAAAGACGCAGCATACAAGTTCCATGAAAATGGAATCACCGGAGAAGAAGAGGGATACTTAGGAGCTGGCAATCAGCATGAACTGAGGATCTCTACCGAAAGCGGAACCAACACCTGGCATTTATGGATGAGCGGAACCGATTTCTATATCGAAGGCGGTATGGGCGACGATACCTACATCCGTCACGGCTTCACTTATGAAGACCGGGATGGCAATACTGGATACTTTGCAACCAACCATTATCACATCACCGATGAGGGTGGTTACAATACTTACATCGGATTCCCGGTAGCACGGGAAGAGAAGGATCGCAAGTATGATCCGGAGGCTGGCATGAAGGGCAGATGGATTCAGACTGCGGACGGAAACTGGATGTTCAAGATGGATGATGGATTCGCAAAGAGCATGTGGGTGAAGGTTGGTCAGAAGTGGTGGTACATGAATGAAGACGGTTACATGCATACCGGCTGGCTGTTGTACAACAACCAGTGGTACTACCTGATTCCGGGTGAAGGCTCCATGCATATGGGCTGGATCCTGATCAATGGAATCTGGTACTATCTGAATCCTGTATACCAGGAAGGCAGACCACAGGGTTCCATGTACTGCAACGAGTATACACCAGACGGATATTTCGTAGGAGCGGATGGAGCCTGGATTCCTTCCATTCCGAGATATCTGGGACAGAAAACTGCATAAAAGATGGGATAAAGCCGTAGTACTTTGATTCTATCAAACACAAGAAGAGGCGTTTTTGTGCCGGGGAACCGGGGCGGAGACGTCTCTTTTTCAATGCTTGCTGTTTCTGGTATTTTGGTCACCTGCCTTTTCTTTACGCTTGCGTATGATTGCTTGGACTTTCTGAGCTCTCTCCCGCATCCTCTTCCGCCGCCGCTTCCTGCGGCGGCGTCCCTGAGACTTCGGTGGTTGTCAAAGTGGTCTGCTTGTGCTATTCTGACAGTTATACAAGCAGTACGAAATGGAGAGAACAGCAATGATGGAAAAATTATATTATGAAGATCCTTATAAGAAAACATTTACCGCCCAGGTGCTTTCCTGCGAGCCAGGGAAAAAGGGGCATTATCTGGTGACTCTGGATCAGACAGCGTTTTACCCAGAAGGCGGCGGACAGCCGTATGACACTGGCGTTCTGGGCGGTGTGAAAGTCCTGGAAGTACATGAGAAAGACGGTCATGTGGTTCATGAAACCGAGGCTCCGCTGACCGTAGGCGAGACAGTCACTGGTGAGATCGACTGGCAGAGACGGTATGACCATATGCAGAACCACTCTGGTGAGCATCTTTTCTCTGGTCTTCTTCATCGTCATTATGGTTATGACAATGTGGGATTCCACATGGGCGAAGACGAGATCACTGTGGATTTCAATGGTCCGCTGACCATGGAGCAGGTGGAAGAGCTGGAGCGGGAGTCCAATGAGGTAGTCTATGCCAACGGCCCGATTCAGATCACATATCCGACCCCGGAAGAGTTAGAAAAGCTTGAATACCGCAGCAAAAAGGAACTGACTGGCCAGGTGCGGATCGTGGAGGTCTGCGGAGCTGATGTCTGTGCCTGCTGTGGAACTCATGTGAAGAATGCAGGGGAGATCGGTCTGATCAAGATCTTAGGCATGATCAATTACAAAGGCGGTGTCCGCATCTCTATGCTCTGCGGTAGAAAAGCTTTGTTGGATTACGAGAAAAAGCAGAAGACCACAACCGCCATTTCCGTTCTTCTTTCCGCTAAACCAGACTGCTTAGTGGAAAGTGTCGAAAAGCTGAAAAATGACAGCCAGGCCAAAGATGCAGCCATCAACCAGCTTTATCAGAGACTTTTCCAGACACTGGTGCAGGCGAGACCAGACAGTGAAGACTGGCTTCTGGTAAAAGAAGAAAATCTCACTCCGGTTCAGCTGAGACAGTATTGCACCATGTTGTATGAGCAGAAAAAGGGGAAAGTTGTGCTGGTTTATTCCGGTGAGAATGAGGAGTGGAAGTATGCGCTGGGATCAGCGGAAGTGGATATGAGAGAGCTTAGTAAGAAATTGAATGCGGCGCTGAACGGACGGGGCGGCGGAAGTAATCTGATGGCCCAGGGAACATTCCATGCTGATGAAAATGAGATTGAGAGAGTTTGGAAAGAGGTTGCAGAAGCTTAGAATTAAGTTGAATCAACCTGGTTAAAGGTCCGGAACCGTGGAACAGGCATTCCAGACGGACCCGCTCTCGCTCACGGGAAAACACGCAGCGGTACTAGGCGTGCAAAATACGCGCGCCAAGGACCGGCGGTTTTCCATGGCCCGTCTAAAATGCCAATTCCCACTGGCTCCGGACCATTAGCCAATGAACTTAATTCAATCAGTCAAAATCCGCGTGATACACCTTTTCCGGCGTATGAATATCCACATACCCCAAATTAAACTGATCTTCCATCACATCCACCTGATACTCAAAAAACACATCATCAGTCTTCTTAGACATCAGCAGATAGCTTCCCGGTTCTTTGTCTTCGATCTGGTCGCAGATGTCTTCATAGATATCCTGTCCATCAATTTCACCGTTATATCCTGTAGCCTTAATGGTCTCCTCAATCATGCGATACAGTTCTTCCATGTTCATAATCCTCCTTAATATCCTTTAATAATGCATAAGAAATCCGCAGTCCCCCGCGTCCAACGCCGATATCGATATCCGGCTTATTTTTTCCGTGGAAATCGGAACCGCCGGATGGCAGCAGGTCGAATTCCCGTGCGATCTCACGCAGCTTGGAACTCTGGTATGGATTCTGGGATGAATGGTAGACTTCCAGTCCACGCAGTCCCTGCTCCTTTAAAGAACCAACCAGCACCCGGATCTGATCGTAGCCCAGATGGTACTGCATCGGATGTGCCAGACATGGCCATGCGCCGGAACTGGTCAGTAATTTCATAGCCTGCTCCGGGGTGACAACCTCTTTCCGCATACAGTATTTGCCGCCGTATTGCAGATATTTGTCAAATGCTTTGCCCATATTGGGGGCGTATCCCTTGTCCACCAGCACTCTGGCAAAATGGGCTCTGGTGATGACTGTGTCTGGATTGCCGCCGGTTAAATCTTCCATAGTAAACTGGAAACCGTCTTCCTGGAACCGCTGCAGCATGACCTCATTGCGCTTGACGCGGATATCCACCAGATGCTCAAGGCCTGCATTTAACACTTCTGAATGCTCATCTACAAAAAATCCAAGAATGTGGATCTCTGTCCCCTGGTAAAAACAGGAAAGTTCAATTCCGGGAATCAGCTCAATCCCGCATTCCGCAGCAGCGGCCTTTGCCTGGGCAATTCCTGCGATGGTATCATGGTCAGTTAAAGCCATGGCTTTTAAATTTTTTGACGCGGCATAGCGCACCACTTCTTCCGGACTGAGGGTTCCGTCCGAGGCGTTGGAATGCACGTGCAGATCAACGTAATTCATGCACTTTTCCTCCGTGTAATAATTTTGAAATGATTTGAAACGCTTTTGAAAAGGTTTGGAAACCCTTCAGTAATAGTTATAGTAACACGTTTTGGAAAATATGTAAAATGGGAAAAAAGCCATTTCTTTTTTAAAAAAGTATGCTATAATTGAAATCCGAAATCCCGCATGAATGGGATTTTTGATGCATAACAGAAATAAGATTGACAGATAGAGCAAGGGAGACAATATGAGTACAGTAAATCGTTCCAGCGGCACAGGAAGAAGCCGGGGCGCAGCCGGAACTACGGGAACCGGCGCACGCAGACAGACAGGAGCGGGAAGTACGTCTGGACGCAGCTCATCATCCAGAGCCGTGTCAGGACGGACCACAGCAGCGTCAGGGCGGACATCGGGAGGCACGTCCACAGCCAGACGCCAGACATCCGCAGGAAGCGCGTCCACAACCAGACGTCAGACTTCCTCTGGCAGAACCACATCCTCCAGAAGCAGCTCTTCCTATAGAAGCCCAAGACATCGCAGAAGAGGACCCAATTACGGAATTATCGCCATTGTAGGCGTGATCCTGATGATCGTGATCGTGTCGGTGGTTTACGGCATGCAGAGCGGCGGCAAACATAAGCCTATTGAGCAGGAGACCTCGATCGAGGTCACCACAGAAGCACCGGAGACAGAGTTAGAGAAAGAAGTTTCCGTGGATGGCATTTCCATCACCGGACTTTCCAGAGAAGAGGCAAGACAGACCCTGATCGACCATTATCCATGGGCCATGAAAGCCCAGTATCAGGATGATACTTATGAAATCAATGACCTGATGGCTGTGAAGATTGACGCATTGTTAGACGAGATTTACAGCGGCGAGCCGAAGTCCATTTATACCTTAGATACTTCTGGCTTGGACACTTCCATTGAGCAGGAGATCGAGTCCATGAAGGCCCGTTGGAATAAGGCAGCGAAAAATGGTTCCATTTCCGCTTATGACGCTTCCAGCGACAGCTTCACTTTCGCAGGAGAGCAGACCGGAATCGCTATTGATGAAGAACAGTTGAAATCTGACATCCAGGCGGCTCTGTCAGCAAAACAGTTTGACAAGGTGATCACAGTATCCGCCAGTGAAGTTCAGCCGGAGTATTCTACAGCGACAGCGAAACAGAAGTATAAGACCATTGGAACCTATACTACCAACACCACATCCAACAGCAAGCGTAACACCAACATCCGTTTGGCGGCCCAGGCTTTAAATGGTACGATCGTAGGCCCTGGACAGGAAGTTTCCTTTAATGATACTGTTGGCCAGCGTACCGAGGCTAAGGGTTATCAGGGCGCGGCAGCTTATAATAATGGAGAAGTGGTTCAGGAGATCGGCGGTGGTGTTTGCCAGGTATCTACTACCTTATATAATGCGGCGTTAAAAGCAGGCATGAAGATTTCCATGCGCCGTTCCCATACCTTTGAGCCGTCTTATGTGACTCCTGGTATGGATGCGACCGTCAGCTGGGGCGGACCGGATTTCCGGTTTATCAATACCTCCAGTTCCGCTATCGGCATCAAGGCGAGCTATTCCAATCAGACAGTCACCGTATCCATTTACGGAGTTCCGGTTCTGGAGGATGGTGTGACCTATTCTCTGGAAGCTGCCAAGACAGAGACCTTTGATCTTCCGGAGCCTCAGTACGAGGAAGACCAGACACTGCAGCCGGGTCAGGAAGTGGTAAAGAGCAAAGGAACCCAGGGAAGCCGCTGGCAGGTAAAACTGGTGGTCAAAAAGGATGGCCAGGTGGTCAGCAGCGAAGTCGATCATACCGCCACTTATAAAGGTCATAATCCGGTGATCCGGAGAAATACATCCGGCGTGGTGATCGGCGGAGAGACCGAGAGCGCCGCTGAGAGTACATCACCGACGACGGAGACTACGGCAGCAGCCGAGACGATCGAGGGAGAGGTAGGACCAGGCGTGGCACCGACGACAGCGCCAACAGCACCAGCCACGACAGCGGCAGAGACTCCCGTTTCTGAACCGACAGCCAGCCCGGATCGTCAGTCTGCAGATGATGGAGTTGTAGCGCCAAAACCGGCAGACTAAACAGGAAGCTGTGGATAACGTATGAAAAAAAAGAGCAATCAGTTATCTGTTACAAAGTTAACAGGACGGATGGCTCTTTTTTTATTGATTGTATCTAATTAAATACGATATTTTATAGTTTTTTTCTTTTCATTTTGAGAAAATGTTGTTATAATATAGTCAGGTCAGTGTGTGTTTCAGGTCTAACACACACTTAACTGTATGCAATATTCACATTTGTAGGAGGAAAATCAAATGGCAAGAAAAATGAAAACCATGGATGGTAATCAGGCCGCAGCTCATGCTTCTTATGCGTTTACCGAAGTAGCAGCTATGTACCCGATCACACCATCTTCCGTTATGCCAGAGCATACGGATGAGTGGGCAACCGAAGGAAGAAAGAACATCTTTGGTCGTACCGTTCAGATCACAGAGATGCAGTCTGAGGCAGGTGCTGCTGGTGCAGTACACGGCTCCCTGACAGCAGGTGCTCTGACTACTACCTATACCGCTTCCCAGGGCTTACTGCTGATGATTCCAAACTTATATAAAATTGCTGGTGAGCAGCTGCCAGGCGTATTCAACGTATCCGCTCGTGCAATCGCTAGCCACGCACTTTCTATTTTCGGTGATCATTCCGACGTATACGCTTGCCGTCAGACTGGCTGCGCTATGCTGTGCGAGTCCAGTGTACAGGAAGTTATGGACTTAACTCCAGTTGCACATTTATCTGCAATCAAGGGCAAAGTTCCATTCATCAACTTCTTTGATGGTTTCCGTACTTCTCACGAGATCCAGAAGATCGAGGAGTGGGATTATGATGATTTAGCTGATATGGCTGATTGGGATGCGATCGCTGAGTTCCGTGCAAGAGCACTGAATCCAAACAACCCATCTCAGAAAGGTTCCGCTCAGAACCCAGATATCTTCTTCCAGGCAAGAGAGGCTTGCAACCCATATTATGATGCACTGCCAGCTCTGGTTCAGGAGTATATGGACAAGGTTAACGCAAAGATCGGAACAGATTATAAACTGTTTAACTACTACGGTGCTGAGGATGCTGAGCAGGTTATCATCGCTATGGGATCTGTTAACGATACCATCGAAGAGACCATTGACTACATGATTAAGACATCCGGCGCTAAGGTTGGTGTTGTAAAGGTTCGTCTGTACAGACCATTCTGTGCACAGGCCCTGATCGATGCAATCCCGGCAACTGTTAAGAAGATCACTGTATTAGACAGAACCAAAGAGCCAGGTTCCTTAGGCGAGCCTCTGTATCTGGACGTTGTTGCAGCATTAAAGGGCAGCAAGTTCGACCAGTGCGAGATCTTCTCCGGACGTTACGGCTTAGGTTCCAAGGATACAACTCCAGCTCAGATCGTTGCTGTTTATGGCAATGATGAGAAGAAGAGATTCACCATCGGTATCAACGATGATGTAACTGGTCTGTCTCTGGAACTGGGCGCTCCATTAGTTACCACACCAGAAGGAACTACCAACTGTAAGTTCTGGGGTCTGGGCGCTGATGGTACTGTAGGTGCTAACAAGAACTCCATCAAGATCATTGGTGATAACACTGATATGTATGCTCAGGCATACTTCGATTATGACTCCAAGAAATCCGGCGGTGTGACTATGTCCCACTTACGTTTCGGTCATAAGAAGATCAAATCTACATACCTGATCCACAGAGCAAACTTCGTAGCTTGCCACAACCCAGCTTACGTTCGTAAGTACAACATGGTTCAGGAGTTAGTTGACGGCGGTACATTCTTACTGAACTGCGCTTGGAACGCAGAGGAACTGGAGAAACATTTACCAGGACAGATGAAGAAATACATCGCTGATCACAACATCAACTTCTACACCATCGACGGTGTTAAGATCGGTATCGAGACCGGTATGGGACCAACCCGTATCAACACCATTTTACAGTCCGCATTCTTCAAACTGACTGGCATTATCCCAGAGGAGAAAGCTATCCAGTTAATGAAGGAAGCAGCTCAGAAGACCTACGGTCGTAAGGGTGAGGACGTTGTTAAGAAGAACTGGGCAGCAATCGACGCAGGCGCTAACGGCGTTGTGAAGGTTGAGGTTCCAGAAAGCTGGAAGAACTGTGGAGACGAAGGTCTGGATTACAAGACCGTTTCCGGCGCAAGAAAAGACGTTGTTGATTTCGTAAACAACATCCAGTCCAAGGTAAGCGCTCAGGAAGGTAACACATTACCAGTATCTGCATTCAAGGATTATGTAGATGGTAACACACCATCCGGTTCTGCAGCATACGAGAAACGTGGTATCGCAGTTAACGTACCAGTATGGCACGCAGAGAACTGTGTTCAGTGTAACCAGTGTTCTTATGTATGTCCACACGCAGTTATCCGTCCAGTAGCTATGACCGAAGAGGAAGCAGCTAACGTTCCAGCAGGAACACAGGTTGTTGACTTAAAGGGTATGCCAGGATACAAGTTCACCATGGCTATCTCCGTACTTGACTGTACCGGATGTGGTTCCTGTGCTAACGTATGTCCAGGAAACAACAGAGCAGAGACTCTGACCATGGATAAATTAGAGAAACACTTAGACGAGCAGCCAGCATTTGACTATGCAGTAACTCTGCCGATCAAGACAGAAGTTGTTGACAAGTTCAAAGAGGCTACTGTAAAAGGTTCTCAGTTCAAACAGCCTCTGTTAGAGTTCTCCGGAGCTTGTGCAGGTTGTGGTGAGACACCTTACGCGAAATTAATCACACAGTTATTTGGTGACAGAATGTACATTGCAAACGCAACTGGATGTTCTTCTATCTGGGGTAACTCCTCACCATCTACACCATATACTGTAAACGCTAAGGGACAGGGTCCTGCATGGGATAACTCCCTGTTCGAGGATGCAGCTGAGTTTGGTTATGGTATGTTACTGGCTCAGAACGCAATCCGTGACGAGTTAAAAGAGAAGGTAGAGAAAGTTGCTGCAAGCGATAAAGCTTCTGATGAAGTAAAAGCTGCTTGCCAGGAGTACTTAGATACATTTGGTATCGGCGCTCTGAACGGTACTGCAACTGACAAACTGGTAGCTGCATTAGATGGCTGCGAGTGCGATACCTGCAAATACATTGTTAAGAATAAGAACTATCTGGCTAAGAAGTCCCAGTGGATCTTCGGTGGTGACGGATGGGCTTATGATATCGGCTTCGGCGGTGTAGACCACGTTCTGGCTTCCGGCAAAGATATCAACATCATGGTATTCGATACCGAGGTTTACTCCAACACAGGTGGACAGGCTTCCAAGGCTACCAAGACTGGTGCGGTTGCTCAGTTCGCTGCTGGTGGTAAAGAGACCAAGAAGAAAGACCTTGCAAGCATTGCAATGTCCTACGGTTATGTATATGTAGCACAGATCTCCATGGGTGCTGACCCAGCACAGACCGCTAAGGCACTGGCTGAGGCTGAGGCATATCCAGGACCATCCTTAATCCTTGCTTACGCTCCATGTATCAACCATGGTATCAAGAAAGGTATGGCAAAAGCTCAGACTGAGGAGAAACTGGCAGTTGAGACAGGTTACTGGAACAACTTCCGCTTCAACCCAGCTGCTGAGAAGAAGTTCTCCTTAGACAGCAAGGCTCCTAAGATGGAAGGCTATCAGGACTTCTTAAAGGGTGAGGTTCGTTACGCTTCCTTAGCTATGAAGAACCCTGAGAGAGCTGCTAAACTGTTCGCTAAGAACGAGGCAGAGGCTAAGGAGAGATACGAGTATCTGTCCAAGCTGGTTACTCTGTACGGAAACGACTAAGATCGGTTAAATTAATATAGTTATTTGTGTCCAAACGGTGTGGGGAGCCCCATCTGTTCCGTGAGATTCGCGGGAGAGGTGGGGCTCCCCTTTTGTGTGCTGATCTTCCGGTTGATTTTTCGCCAACCTTCCGATTAAAAATCCGCCAATCTTCCGGTTGAAATCACGCCAATCTTCCGATTTTTGGCATCTTGTGCAGAAAAATGACATCTTGTGTACATTTACTTGACATGTTGGTCTGTTTTTTCGATAATAAGAGTAGCAAATTAGCCGAAAATGGCTTTTCAGAATAAAGAGCAGAAAAGGGAGATGGGCGAATGAAGAATACACGAAGAGCAGCGGCGGCATGGATGACGATGTCGTTGAC
>CAKRWX010000027.1 GCA_934418055.1 uncultured Lachnospiraceae bacterium | reverse complement strand
AGTCTGCCGGTGATTCCGGCGATTCGGGTCAATACCCTTGGAGTTGTGGATGTTGGAAAGCAGGAGATTGTGGATGCGGTGATTGAGTAGGTGGCAAAATAACAGGAGTTGGTGAACGGTCCGGAGTCTGGCGAGTCGAATGACCGTCGGACGCGCTCTCGCTCGAGTGGAAAACGCAGCGGTACGTAGGCGTGCAAAGGACGCGCGCCAAGTACCGGCGGTTTCCAACGGTCCTCCTTGTCATTCGATTCGCCGGACTCCTACGGTATTGACTGTGCTGGGAGTGAATCTACGAAGGTGTTGGATAGAGAAAGGGGTGCGAAAAACGGCTTTTGCCGTTTTTTGGCACCCGTGTAAGAGTCGCAAATGTTTTCGGTGATTAGCGGTCGATTTTCAGATGAAATCTGGTGAAGTCGCCTAGCCAGGTGGTGCTGGAGTATTCTACGGGGGTCTGGTCTTCTAGGAGGTACTGGGAATCGATGCGGAGGCCGGTGGAGTCGTAGGCGCTGTTTAGGAGGGATGCGGTTAAGGCATCTAAGCGGACGCATTCGATGTAGTTTTCGATGGAAGCGATCTCGTAGTGGTAGGTGAGCTTCAGGGTCTTGGAGACACTGCCGTCTAAGAGGGTGTCCTGGGTGAGGCCTGGGACGTCGGCGGCTTTGAACCAGATGTGGTTGATGCCGCTGGGGCGGTCACTGTGGTAGAAGAGACGCTGGATGTAGAGGAGAGGCGTGGTCTTGGTGACTTTTAAGCCTTTTTCTACGGTCGCATTAGGTGCAGTGACTTCCTCAATGAGAAGAACCTGGGATTTGACGGAGCGCTTGTTGGTGGAATCCAGGGACGGGAAGGTCAGCTCCTGAACCAATTGTCTGGGATTGTTGGTGACGAAGGCTCCTTTGCCCTGGAAACGGGCGATGATGCCTTCCTGCTCTAATTGTCCCATGGCCTGGCGCAGGGTGACGCGGCTGACACCGTAGTCGGCGGCAAGTTCGGCTTCGGATGGAAGTTTATCGTCAATCTGCCATTCCTGCTGGGAGATTCGCAGAACGATGTCATTGGCAATCTGCTGATAGGCAGGAAGAGGAGAATTGCGGTCTAAAAGTTCTTTTCTGCTGGTAACGAATGTGGATGTGTTCAAAATACGCCTCCGGGTTTTCTGAAAGTATGGGGATGTGCGGAAAAATGCGCAAAATATCCCTTATTAATCATATTATGACCATTTGGGAAGATTTTGTCAAATGGCAAAAACATGTATGGAATAGGACAGGAAAAGAAAAATGAAATATGAAGAAGTACAGGCAGAGCGGGCATTGGAATTATCGCCCCATCATCATGCCTATATCAACCCTTATACCGGTTGTTCCATGGGATGCCCTTTTTGTTTCTGGTTGAGCATGGAAGGTTGGGAAGGAAGAATTGGGGCGAGAAAGAATTTGCCGGAACTGTTGAGAAAGGAATTAAAGGATTGGCCAAAGGATGAATTTCTCTATCTGGGAAGTATCTGCGATCCATTTAATGAGATGGAAGCAGAGTATGGCATTGCCAGGGAGTGCTTAAAGGTGATCGGGGAGTATCAGATTCCAGTACTGATCACGTCCTCGGCAGTCCAGCCGGTGATTTTAGAGGCGGCAAGAATATTAAAACAGATGGAAAGCCCGGTGATTCTGGTAACAGAGCTGGCGCGGATTCCAGAGATTAGGCGGATGAAACAAGGAGAGACCCATCGGGGAATTGACCATGCCAATCAGTTAAAGAGCATGGGACTTACCGTGTATGCCACCGTAGCGCCTATCTGCCCAGGAATCATTGATCTGGAACCAATTTTGGAAAAGCTGGATCCAGAGATTCCGGTTTATGTGGATTCCCTGCAATGCGCCAAGGACAGCATCCAGGAAAAACGGGTGATGGAATGGATCCAGAGGGATCATCCAGAGCTGGTGGATATCTACGAGAACATTGTCATAAAGAAAGATCTTTCTTATTTTGAAGAAATTCTAAAAAGCCATAGGGATGATAAGCGGGTCAGAACATTTCCCTATGATCTGAAGGGGTAACCCTATCGGAATGTGTTAAATCCAGGAAAAATTCGGTTAAGAATTGTTAAAAGCCTTTTTAATGGATTGACAATCATTCATAACATGTATTAATATATAGACAAGATAATAAGTTCGATCATGAAGAGGAAAAAACATGTCAAAGATCAGGCTGGTGGTATGCGATATTGATGACACTCTGGTGCATAAAGAACTGCATCTGGCGGAAAATACCAGGGAGGTCATAAGGAAATTAAAAGACGCAGGGGTGATGTTCACACTTGCCACAGGACGGATGCCGTATCGCGCGGAAGTATTTGCAAATGAGGCGGAACTGACCGTTCCGTATATTGCCAATAACGGAAGCATTTTGTATGACAATGGAACCTATGTGTATGCGAAGAAGGTGTACGCAGGAATTTTTAAGGATCTGTTCCGGGAATACATGGAAAGAGATCCGGAATTTACGGTGATTTTCAGCTACGATGACCGGGAACGGCCACTGAAAACCACAAGCTGGATCGCAGCCAGAGCCCACAAGTACAAGGGCTATGATGAACCATTAGGTGATACGGATGACGTGTGGGATCAGATGGTTCACAAGGTCTACATCGTGGATGACGGAAGAACCGGAATCATCGGAGAGATTGCCGACCGGCTGAGAGCCATGAACGGAGAATACAGCTTTTTCCAGTATCAGCAGTTTTCCATGGAGATTGTGGCACCTGGATGTTCGAAGGCATCGGGACTTCGGACGCTTCTGGATTATCTGAAGGTAGCGCCGGAAGAAGTGATGGCCATTGGCGACCACACCAACGATATGGAGGTGATCTCCATGGTGGGAATGGGAGTGGCAGTTGCCAATGCCCAGGAGGAAGTGAAAGCGATCGCGGATTATGTGACAGAGAAGGAACGGGCCGAAGGCGTGGAAGAAGCGATCCGAAGATTTGCGTTACCGTAAACTGGTTTATCATTCATAGGAGATGAAAACGTGAAAAGAACAGCAAAGAAAAAGAAAGTAACTCTGTTTCACCGGATAGAACCGCTCCTGTATCTTGCACCGGCGTTTCTGGTGCTGGGGGTATTTGTCTACTACCCATTTTTTAAGACCATCGGCGAGTCCTTTTTCCTGTTGAATTCCATGGGAGAGATCCGGGAATTTATTGGAATTGAAAATTATGTCAAGGTATTGACCAATACGAAGTTTTTGCAGGCCATCGGCAATTCTGTGAAGTTTGCCATTTTTACGGTGCCATTTACCGTGGGCCTGTCCTTTATCCTGGCTATGATGGCGGCGAAGAAACGGCCAGTTTCCCCGATTTACGAGACGCTGTTTTCTCTGCCTATGGCCATGTCCACTTCCGTTTCCGCGATGATCTTCGAGCTGATGTTCAGCCCGACGTTAGGTATCATCAATAGTTTAACCGGACTTCATATCAAGTGGTTGTCTGATAAGAATACAGCCATGTGGGTGCTGATCATCATTCAGGTATGGATGAATTTAGGCTATAACTTCTTATTTATCCTGTCCGCCATCCGCGGAATGTCCAAGGAACTGACGGAATCTTCCGATCTGGAAGGTGCCAATGTGGTGCAGAAAGCCATCTATATTGTGATGCCGCTGATCTCACCGACGTTATTCTTCCTGCTTTGCAACTCGGTTGCCAAGATGCTTATGATGTCCAACCTGACGTTGATCCTGACTCAGGGCGGTCCGCAGGGAAGTACGGAAACCATGATTTCCTATATGTATAAGCAGACAACGGAAAATGCCAACTACAACAATGCGTATGCGGCGGCGGTAGTCGCGTTTGGCATTACCATGGTTGCGACGGTCATAACCTTTATCTATGAGAAGAAAGGAGTTAACTATGACACGTGATAGGAAAAGAGGCGGACACGCGTTCCGGGAAAGCCTGCTGCAGGCGCTGTATCTGATGGTTGGCCTGGTGATCGCGTTTCCGATCATTTACGCGTTTTTCATTTCCTTTATGGAGCCGTCCCAGGTACTGGCAGGCGGTGTGAACCTGATTCCGAAGAAATGGACCCTGGAGAATTACAAGACGGCCTTAAACAGCGCGCCGATCATGCGGTTTATGTGGAACTCCCTGATTTTAGCGACGGTTTCCAGTATCGTACGTGTGATTGTCTCCGCCATGGCGGCATTTGCATTTGCGTTCCTGGAATTTCCATGTAAGAACTTGATCTTCATATTGATGTTAGCGACCATCATGATTCCGGCGGATGTGGTGCTGGTTGCCAACTACCGGACGGTTTCTTCCATGGGATGGGTTAACACCTATTTTGGTATGATGGTGGTGTTCTTTGTATCTGCCATGAACATTTTCCAGCTTCGGCAGAGCTTTAAGACTTTTGCAACATCTTTAAAGGAGGCGGCCCACATTGACGGCTGTTCTAACTTTAATTTCTTTATCCGGATTTTGCTTCCGACCAACTTTTCCACGATTCTGACGGTATTTATCACCGCTTTTATCGGAACCTGGAATACTTACCTGTGGCCGCTTCTGGTGACCAATAAGACGGAAATGCGTACCGTGCAGGTCGGTATCACCATGCTGAATTTTTCGGAAGGAACTGTATACGGACCGATCATGGCAGCTTCCATGATCGTGCTTTTACCATCGCTGGTTCTGTTTTTGACCTTCCAGAAGAAGATCGTGACAGGAATGATGGCTGGCGGCGTGAAGGGTTAGCTGGTCATTTGTTATCTGGCGAAATCCCAATGGTAATTCTCAGGGCGACCTGTGGATTATATAAATAACCAAGTGTTTATCACAAAAGGAGAGAAACTATGAAAAAAACGTGGAGCACAGTAATGGCAGCGGTAATGGCAGGCAGTCTTTTAGCTGGCTGCAGCGGACAGAAAGCAGCGGAGACCACCGCAGCAGCACCGGCAGAGACAACTGCTGAGGCAGCAGCAAGTGAGGCAGCAGAGACTACTGCGGCAGCAGGCGGCGAGAACGTGACCATTGATGTATGGCACTCCATGGAAGGTTCCAATGGAGAGGCTTTCGAGGCTATGGTGAAGAACTTCAACGAGACAGCAGGAAAAGAACTGGGAATTACCGCGAACAGTGTATTCCAGGGAAGCGATACTGCTGGCAAATTAAAAACTCTGATCCAGACAGAGGATGTTGCCAATATGCCAGACGTATGTCTGTTATACGGCGCATCTCTTCCAGTTGTTGGTGAGTACGCAGGAAGCGTTCCAGTTGATACCATGTACGGACAGGGAACCTTAGAGCTTTCTAAGGATCAGATCAATCCATCTGCAGCACAGACCTACACCTACAAGGGAACTCAGGTATGTATGCCATTTAACAGCTCCACACTTCTTCTTTATTACAATAAAGACGCATTTGAGGAAGTGGGCTTAGACCCGGAGACACCGCCAACAACCTTAGATGAAATCGCAGATGCCTGCGCGAAGCTGACTGTAACTGAGAATGGTCAGGTAACCAGATATGGTTTCAACGCAGTTCTGGACCGTTATCTGATGGTAAACTTAATCGGCAACCAGGGCGATGGTACTTATTTTGGTGACAATGAGAGCGGACGTGCTGGTCTGATCACCAAACTGACTTGTGAGAACGAGGTTCGCAATGTCTTCGACGCATGGGAGAAGATCGCTGCAACAGGCGGATTCAAGTACACTTATGACAACCAGAACGAAGAGTTCGCAACCGGCCAGAACGCAATGACCTTAATGTCTTCTGCAAGAATCGGTTCTGTTACCAAGTTAACTGCTGACAACGGCATGAACTGGGGCGTTACCTATATGCCAGATGTAAATCCTACCGATAAAGGCGGTGCCTGCATCGGCGGCGCTTCTTTAGCAATGTTCGACAATGGCGATGACGCGAAGAAAGCAGCAGCATGGGAGTTCATCAAATACGCAGCTTCTGCTGAGACCCAGTCTACCTGGAGCCAGGCAACTGGTTATCTGCCAATCAACTTAGGAACCAAGGATCTGGATGACTACAAGGCATTCGTTGAGAAAACACCTGCTGTGGAACTGGCATTAGAGCAGTTCGAGTCCTCCAACCCAATGGTTCAGGAGCCAGTTATGATGATGCAGGGAAGCATCGACTCTGTCATCAAAGAGGCTTCTACCAACCTGTGCGAGGGAAGCATGAACGCAGAGGAAGCAACCGCTTATGTAGTGGAAGAGTGCAACAACCTGTTTGACGAGTACAACAGAGCAAACCAGTAAATGTGAATAAGCGTAACTGTGCAGATAGTGGACAGTTATGACGAATCAGGTAAAGGAGACAAGGGAGGCTGTCATAAATGACGGGTTCCCTTGTCTGGCCCTTAAGTGCCCTGGATTGATTCAAAAAAGGAATACAATATGAGACTTTCAACATCAACCAATATTTATTTTAACCGCCCGGACGGCACAAAATCCACCATCGAGCGTTCTGTCAGTCTGTGCGCTGACGCCGGATACCGGGTCATGGACATGAATTTCTATGACTGCACATCGTTTAAGTTGCCATTCGTGACAGACCAGTGGGAATTCTGGATTCATGGAATCAAAGATCTGGCCCAGAACCGGGGTGTGGAGTTCAGCCAGGCCCATGCTAATTTTTACAACTTCTGTGATCCACAGGCACCGGACAAGGAATTTTTAGACCGGATGGTGCTTCGGAGTATCGACTGCGCTTCTATCTTAGGCGTAAAGTGGCTGGTAATCCATGCGGGGACAGATTTTGATTCTCCAAGACTGGTGGCGGATTCCAAACGGAAAAATATCGAATACTTTAAACCGGTGATCCAGTATGCAGCGGGGAAAAACGTGGGCATTGCCATTGAGAATTTGTGGGATTTTAACATTGCCCCGAAACGCCGCTACACCACCACGGCAGAAGAACTAGTGGATCTGGTGGACAGCCTTCACAAAGATTTTGAAAATGTTGGCATCTGCTGGGATGTGGAGCATGCGGATATTATGCAGCAGGCCCAGGGACCGGCCCTGCGGATGATCGGTTCCCGGTTAAAAGCCACCCATATTTCCGACAATGTAGGCGTGAAATATGACCACGTGCTTCCATTTGACGGTTATACAGACTGGAACGCATTTATGAAATTACTGAAAGAGATCCAGTACGGCGGCGATTTTACTTATGAGATCCACCGATATACTTCCCAGCTTCCGGACGCCATGGTTCCGGCGGCTCTCCGTTACAGTGTGGAGATGGGAAATTATCTGCTTTCGTTAGCAGAATAAAATAAAAAGAAAGAGGGTAATTATTCAGTAGGTCTGTGCACTTGCTGCGCTGACCGTAAGAAAGCCTTGGCTTGCAAGCAAAAATCCCATCAGCGGAGCTGATCCGGAATGGATTTTTGCTCGTAACTATGAAGGTACTGAATAGTTACGAGTGAGGAAAATACAATGATTGAAAATGCACTGATCAGACAGGTATTAAGTCTGCCTGAATTAATTGAGCAGCAGTACAATGACCTGGAGCCAAAGGCCAGAAAAGCCCTGACCACTCCGGAAATCTTCGGCATCCAGCGGATCGTTCTGACTGGCTGCGGCGATTCTTATGCGGCAGCGTTGGCTACCAAACATGCTTTTGAGATGCTGACCAACTTGCCATGCGAGGTAGTTCCTGCCATTGAGTTAAGCCGTCTTTACTCCAGAAAACAGCTTGGCTTCGCTCCATGTAATCCACTGGTGATCGCAGTCAGCAACTCCGGCAGTGTAGTCCGTGTGGCAGAAGCCATTCAGGCGGCCAGAAAGCACGGCGCATTTGCCTTAGGCGTGACTGGAAAGCGGGACAGCCTTTTAGGCCAGAGCGTGGACAAGATCATGGATTTGAATATTCCTCCATTTGAGTCCGCTCCTGGAACCCGTTCTTATATGATTTCTGTCATGTCCTTACTGCTGATTGCCATCCGCATCGGTGAGGTGAAAGGCTGCTACACCATGGATGAAGCCATGGATATGCGGTTTGACATGGTAGAGCAGGGCAAAAAGCTTGGTGAACTGCTTCCAGGTATGTGTGAGCAGGTATACCAGATTGCGGAGAAATGGAAAGACATGGAGGCATTTGACTTCGTTGGAACCGGATTTGATTATGCTGCAGGCTGGTTCGGTCATGCGAAAGTGTTTGAGGCCCTTGGAAAATACGCCATGCACATCAACTCTGAGGAATGGTTACATATGAATTTCTTCATGAGAAATGTGGATAAGATCGGAACCGTCATCATTGCCAATACGGAGAATCCAGCCATGAGCAGAAATAAAGAGCTGATCAAATTTGCCCATGATTTGACAAGACCACTGATGGTCATTACCGATGGCGGCAAAGAGGATTTTGGAACCGACACGACTTATGTAAAGGTTCCAAGAACCAAATATGCCATCAATATGCCATTGACCCAGTTTGCTCCAATCTGTCTCTTATGCGGATATATCATGGATATGATCGGCGAAGAGGATGGAAGAGGCTGTAAAGGCGTCTGGAAGATCGCTGACGGAGCAAGATGCATCCGTGAGAGCGAAATGGTTGTACTGTAGGAGGAAGAAATGCTTAAAAAATTCAATATTTCCACGAAAAAAGATGATGTATATGAAATTACCGCAGATGTGAAGCAGGCCGTAGAGGAATCCGGCGTGAAAGAGGGAACCTGTGTGGTATTCACCCCTCACACCACAGCAGCCATCGTGGTAACATCCCGCATGGACCCGGACGGATTCGATGATCTCCGTGATGAGGTAAACCGCCTGATCCCGACACGAATTGATTTCAAGCATCAGTTTGACACCCCATCCGACGCGGCAGGCCACATCAAATGTACCCTTCTTGGCGTGACCATGACCTTCATCGTTACCGAGGGCAAACTGCTTCTTGGCGGTTCCCAGGGAATCTTCTTCGAGGAGTTCGATGGACCGAGAAAGAGAAATTATTTTGTGAAGGTTGTGGAGGGTTAAATTTTACAGAACTTTAACCCTAAAACGGGTATACATTTTTCAATTCTTTCTTATACTCACCATGTGAGAGAAAAAGAAGAGAAGAATAAGAAAGAAGCGAAAGAATGAAACCAGATTTTAAAGCAATCAAAGAAGATAAGGAAATTAACCTGTTAATCGAAAAGGGCAACGAAGTATTAAAAGCATTAGGCTATACGGAGCACTCTAAACGGCATGCGGCAAAGGTATCCCAGACGGCGGGAGAGATCCTGGAGAAGCTGGGATATAAAGATAAACAGATCGAACTGGCCAGAATCGCAGGTTATATGCACGATATAGGGAATAGTGTGAACCGGCATGACCACGCCCACAGCGGAGCAATTCTGGCGTATGGGATCTTAAAGGAGCGGGGAATGGATCTGGAACACGCATTGACCATCTCCACTGCCATTGGACATCACGATGAGAAGACGGGAACGGCCATCGATCCAGTATCGGCGGCACTGATTCTGGCAGATAAGACTGACGTCCGCAGAAACCGGGTTCAGAATCCCAATCAGGCGCAGTTTGATATCCATGATCGGGTCAATTATGCGGCATTGAAATCAGATTTGATCATTGATAAAGAAAAGAACACCATTCAGATCAAACTGGAACTGGACGATTCCATCTGCAGCGTCATGGATTATTTTGAGATCTTTTTGGAGCGGATGCTCATGTGCCGGAGGGCGGCGGAAGTGCTGGGATGCAAGTTTAAACTGACCGCCAATGGAAGTAAGCTTTGTTAAATGTGTTAGCCTGGACTAACAAATAGTAAAAAGTAAGTGAAAATCAGGAAAAGAACGGTTTTACATGGATTTAACATTCATTTTACGGCTTTGCGATAGAACGCAGAGCCGTTTTTTTGTACGCTTAGGCAGGAACAAAAGAAAACGAATGTAAAATCGTGAAATCGAAGGAGAGTATGATGGGTGAGCATGTAACCATTCTTTTTGGCCTGACTGGCGGCCTGGCGCTGTTCTTATATGGAATGAACAGCATGAGCGACGCACTGCAGAAAGCGGCTGGCGAAGGCATGAAGAAGATTTTAAGCTTTTTAACAAAGAACGCAGTCATGGGAGCGTTAGCCGGAATGCTGGTAACCGCAGTGCTTCAGAGCAGTTCCGCTACCACTGTTATGGTGATCGGATTTGTCAGCGCAGGTTTAATGTCCCTGCCACAGGCGATTTCTGTTATTTTTGGTGCCAATATCGGTACAACCATGACGGCCCAGTTGATGGCATTTAAGATTTCTGACTATATTTATCCGATTATTTTTATCGGATTTATGATTAATTTTATCAGCAAGAAAGAAAAAGTGAAAAATATTGGTATGGTCATCTTCTCCTTCGGTTTATTATTTGAAGGAATCGAGATCATGGGAAAAGTGATGAAACCGCTGGCTTCCAGTCCATTTTTCTTAAATCTCATGGGACAGGTGACCCATATCCCGGTTCTGGGCGTATTGCTTGGCATGATGATGACCCTGGTGGTACAGAGCAGCTCCGCCACCATCGCGGTGCTCCAGAATTTTGCCTCCCAGGCGGGACCGGACGGCGTCAGCAGTGTCATTGGACTGACAGGTGCGATCCCGATCCTTCTGGGCGATAACATCGGAACCACCATCACGGCACTGTTAGCATCCATCGGACAGTCCAAGAATGCAAAAAGAACCGCAGTGGCCCACAGTATTTTCAATATTACGGGAAGTATTGTATTCCTGTTTCTGATCCCGGTGCTGACGGCTTTCGTCCGCTTTATTTCCCCAAAGGGCAATGAGATCGACGTGATCTCCAGACAGATCGCCAACGCCCACACCACTTTTAACGTGGTATGTACTTTGGTATGGCTGCCATTGCTTCCAGTGATGGTGAAGATCGTTACTTTCTTAGTAAAAGGAAATGACCGTGTGGAAGAGGCTGCTTACAAGCCAAAATTCTTAGATGATCACGTGATTTCCCAGCCGGTGGCAGCCATGTGCCTGGTTTCCAAGGAGATCACCGGACTTTCCGATACGGCCAAAGATATGCTGGCGTCCCTGAAGGCATTTGTGGCGAAGAGGGAGCCGGAGGCAGCGTACGCGAAATTTGTTGAGACCCATCAGGCGGTGAAGACCCTGCAGGATCTGATCTCTTCCTATATTTCCAGAATGTTCTCCAGCGGTGCTTTGACGGAGCAGCAGGCAGAGCAGACTGCGGGACTTCTCTACGTGTCCAACAACATCGATCGTATTGCAGACCGGAGCGATGAGATCCGGGACGTGCTGCAGAAAAACAGGGCCGGAAAGAAGCCATTTTCCGATGCGGCCTGCGAGGACGTGGAAAATGGAATCAAGATCCTGGAAGGCTTATTCCAGGAGGCCATGACGGTAGTAGAAACTGGTGATGAAAATAACATCGCTCAGGTGGAGAAAGATAAGAACCGCATGCGGAAGGTACAGAAGCAGTACAACAAAGCCCATTTAAACCGAATTAAGAAGAAACAGTGTTCCGCAGAGCTGACTGCCGACTATTCCAAACTGCTCTACAGCATGGACCGAATCGCCGATAACTGCGTGGGAATCGCCGAGGAGGCTATGGAGCAGGTGCCATTTGTGAAACTGTATGAAGAAAATGCAAAGCAGGAGGCTGCGGCTGCAGGAGGTCTGGATTAGGATGAAGAAGAAAACGGCAAGATGGATGGGAGCGGTGTTAGCAGCAGTGGCATGCAGTGCGGCGCTGTTGGCTGGATGCCAGAAAAAGGAAGAACTTCCAGATTTATCAGGAATGGGAACCGTGGTGATCGCTGCCCGTGAAGAAGGATCGGGAACCAGGGCGGAATTTGAAAATCTGATTGGAACCGGGGAAAACGGAACCAGTGTCACGGCAGATTCCACGGAAGAGATGATCCGTACAGTCAGAGAAGAGAGAAATGCCATTGGTTATGCCGCCATCGGTGCTTTAACCGCAGAAGATGGTGTGAAGGTACTCAAGATGGAAGGGATCACGCCGGAGCAGAGTACCATTGAGAAGAAGAAATATCCATTATGCAGAAATTATTATCTGGCTTACAGTGGAGAATTGTCGGACGTAGAACAGGATTTTCTCACTTATATCATGGGAGCTGGACAGAAATTAGTGCCGGATTATGGACTTCCAGTGCGAAAAGTCTCCAGCTTTTTGTCGGATCAATCCCAGGGAACCATTCGGATCAATGGGTCTTCTTCAGAAGCGCCACTTCTAAAAGCATTGGCAGAAGATTACAAAACTTATAATTCCCATGCACAGATCCAGATTGAAGTGACGGATTCGACTACCGGTCTCAACAAAGCCATGGATGGAAGCTGCGATCTGGCGATGTCTTCCAGGGAATTAAAGGACTACGAGAAAGAACTGCTTCAAAGTCAGGCCATTGCCATCGATGGAATTGCTGTCATTGTCAATTTGGAAAATCCGGTAGAGAATTTGTCGGTGGAGCAGATCCGTGCCATTTATGATGGAAAATATGAGACATGGGGAGATTTAAAGTAACATGCTGCGATGGATACAGAATACCGGTCAGATCTTCCAGACACTGAAACGATGCCTGGAAAATGACAGACCAAAGAAAAATGCAGAAACCGGACACCGGGAAGGAGATTATGAAATGTTGACGGATGAACATGGAAAAAATATCACACAGGAACAGGTGATTTATGTAAACCGAGAACTTTCCTGGCTGAAATTTAATGAGAGGGTGTTGGAGGAAGCAAAAAATGAGAAGGTTCCGTTATGTGAGCGGATGACATTTCTCTCCATTTACCAGACCAACCTGGATGAATTTTTCATGGTTCGCGTGGGATCTCTGGAGGACATGAAGCTTTTGGATGAGGAAACCAGGGAAAATAAGACCAACATGACGCCGCAGGAGCAGATCGACGCCATTTTGAAGCGGGTGAAGGTCTTAAATGATGAAAAAGATGTGGTCTATGATCATGTGATGAAGCTGGTGGAGGACGCAGGTGTCTGTCTGGTCAGTTTCCGGGACATGAACAAGGCGGAGAGCAGGAGCCTGGAGGCTTATTTTACCAAAGAAGTGCTTCCGCTGTTGTCTGTGATGATCGTGGGAAGAAAGCAGCCATTTCCATTTTTAAAGGGCCAGGAGATCTACGCCCTGGCGATCCTGGATACCAAGGGCGGAAAAGAGAAGATCGGTATCATCCCCTGTACCAATGAGATGCTTCCAAGGCTGATCGCAGTTCCTGGAAGGGAGAATACCTATATTCTGTTGGAGGAGCTGATCCTGCATTTTCTTCCTAACGCTTTTAAGGGATACAAAGTACAGGAAAAATCCGTTCTCCGGGTGACCAGAAACGCGGATATTGATGTGACGAAAGTTTATGACGAAGATTTAAACTACCGTGATCAGATGGCGCAGGTAGTAAAGCTGAGAAAGAAACTGGCACCGGTCCGCCTGGAGCTGACCCGTGATATTGCACCGAAGATGGTGGACAAGGTCTGTGAGTACCTGGAACTGACCAAGGATCAGGTATTCTTTTCTAAAGCACCGCTGGAACTATCCTTCTTATTCCAGATTGAGGACGCTTTGAGAAAGAATCCGGATCTGGTATTTCCGAAACGTGTGCCTCAGCAGACGGATCAGTTAGATCCAACGGAGCCGGTTCTGCCGCAGGTGCTTCAGAAGGATGTGCTGCTGTCTTATCCATATGAGAGTATCCGTCCATTTCTGCAGATGCTTCAGGAGGCGGCGGGAGACCCGAAGGTGGTGTCCATCCGCATGACGCTGTACCGTCTGGCAAAGAACTCCAAGGTAGTAGAAGCTCTGGCGGAAGCGGCGGAAAATGGCAAACAGGTGGATGTCCTGGTGGAGTTAAAGGCCCGGTTTGATGAGGAAAATAACATCGAATGGAGTCGGAGACTGGAGGACGCCGGATGTCATGTGGTTTACGGCATCGATGGCCTGAAAGTGCATTCAAAATTATGCCTGATCACCAGAAAGGACGGAGATCAGATCCAGTATATCACCCAGATCGGAACAGGTAATTATAATGAAAAGACCGCAAGATTGTATACAGACTTGTCACTGATCACTGCCAACCGGGAGATCGGAGAGGAAGCACTGAAGGTATTCCAGGTGATCCTGTTGGGCAAGACTGTGGACCAGACAGAGCACCTTCTGGTGGCACCAAAATGCCTGCAGAAGCCGGTTCTGGACTTGATCGATCAGGAGATCCAGATGGCGAAGGAGGGAAAACCAGCTTACATTGGAATCAAGATCAATTCCCTGACGGATAAGCGGATCATCG
Source organism: uncultured Lachnospiraceae bacterium (assembly GCA_934418055.1). GTDB lineage: Bacteria > Bacillota > Clostridia > Lachnospirales > Lachnospiraceae > UBA3402. The sequence goes on along the minus strand of CAKRWX010000027.1, from coordinate 1,975 downwards.
ACAAGCTGGTGGAGGCGTCCAAAGCCGGAGTGAAGATTGATATGGTCGTCCGCGGCATCTGCTGTCTGCGGAGCGGTGTTCTGGGAGAGACGGAACATATCCATATCCGCAGCATTGTGGGACGCTATCTGGAACATTCCAGAATCTACATATTTGGAACCGAAGACCGGGATCAGATCTACATCGCATCTGCGGATTTCATGACCAGGAATACGTTACGGCGTGTGGAGGTAGCAGTTCCTGTTTATGATGAGAAGTTAAAATGCCGGATAAGGGAAATGTTCCAGGCTATGTTGAAAGATAATGTGAAGGCGAGAGTCCAGCAGCCGGATGGTACTTACCGGATCGAGGAAAGCGAAGAGGCACCATTCAATTCACAGGAAGCGTTTTTCGAGGAAGCATACCGGAGAGCAGCGAAGAATCAGGAGGAGCCAAGTGAGACGAAGCAGTAAGATCATCGGGGTTCTGGCACTTATCCATGCCCTCTGCCTGGCGGCAGGGGGAGTGGCTGCTGCAGGCTTGTGGAAGTATGGGGAACTCTTAAAGACAGCTGCATTTCTGAATCTGGGATTGCAGGTGCTGGTTGTGATCCGCCTGGCAGAGGCGGAACGAAACCGGAGAACGCTTGAAAAACCAGAAAAAGGATAGGCTGAAATAACAAAAAAGGAAATCTCAAATCTGAGATTTCCTTTTTCTAAGCAGTGAGCGTGCGGGGATTCGAACCCCGGACAACTTGATTAAAAGTCAAGTGCTCTACCGACTGAGCTACACGCCCTTAACAAGCAGGATAAGTTTATCATAGAATGAAAAATGCGTCAAGCAGTTTTTGAGTTTTGCGTAGATATTTTTTGCATATTTTTTAAAATAATTAAGAAAAAAGAAACGAATCCAGTGATAGATGTGACTTTTGGATGGAATAGGAGCGCGAAAAAAATCCCCGCTTGTGATTTCCATAAAAATATGTTATAAATGATGAGATGACAAAATAAGTACAACATAAAACCATGAAAACAGGGGAGCCTGTATACAGGCTGAGAGGAAATTGAGGATTTCGACCCATAACCTGATTTGGATAATGCCAACGTAGGGAAATACGCAAGGATGATATCTGGGACCCCTGTCTTTTTGTGATGGGGGTCTTTTTATGATGAAAAAACATAGTGATAAAGTGATTCCGGCGGTATTTATCGGGGCGCTGCTTCTGATCTGGGAGCTGTGCGTCCGGATTTTCCGGATCCCGCTGTATGTGCTGCCCTCGCCGGTGTCGGTGGTGCAGGCGTTGATAGAGGAACGCGTTGGTCTGTGGGGACATGCCGTGGTGACAACCGAGGAGGCGCTTATTGGAATCGGGATCGCCCTGGTGCTGTCTTTGGCGCTTGGCGTTCTGATGGATTGTTTTCCGGCGATGCGTCAGGGATTATATCCGATTCTGGTGGTAACCCAGACGGTGCCGATGATCGTGATGGCTCCGATTTTGATCATTTATATGGGATTTGGTATGCTGCCGAAGATTTTTACGGTCGTGCTTATGTGCTTTTTCCCGGTGGCAGTCAGCTTTGTGGACGGGCTGGGAAGAGTAGACAGTGAGTATGTCCATCTGGTGCGTTCTTATGGCGCAGGGAAATGGACGGCTTACAAGCTGGTGAAGATCCCGGCAGCGATTCCGGCGCTGCTTTCGGGCCTGAAGGTGTCCGCGACTTATAGTATCAGCGGTGCGGTCGTGGGAGAGTGGATCGGTTCCCAGCAGGGACTGGGTTATTATCTTCTGAGGGTAAAGAACAGCTATATGCTTGATAAGGTTTTTGCCTGCGTGGTAGTGATCATTGCCTTGAGTCTGTGTATGAATGGAATCATCCGGCTGATGAGCTTTGTGTTACTTCCATATGAACGCAGGAAAAGATAAAATACAGCCTGCCCGGTGCGCATGACCTTGAGGAGAGGGGAAGCGTCAAAGGGAAAAGGCAAAGGATTTAAG